>JALZFK010000101.1 GCA_030861585.1 Actinomycetota bacterium
GGCGGCGGCTAAAGGATCACGCCGAGGAGAATTCTTTCGCCACCGTCCTGGAAGATGTGCCGTGTGGCGACGTAGGCTCGGACCAGCAGCTGGATCTTGTGCTCAGGCCGACGGGGATGTTCGCGGCCACTACCGGCTACGTCTTCGTACCGGCGGTCTTGCCGGAGCATATGGCCCGACTCGGGATTAGCCTGGAGGAAGACGCCTTCGTCGAGCAAGCGTACCTCGTCGGGGCCGTGGCGGAGGCTCGGGCCCTAGCCGCCGGGGACGATCGCTTGAAGGCGCTCTCGATCCGGGGTAGGCGGTGCAGCTCGAGTCGCTTCGAGCTCGCCCCCGAGCTCTGGCAGGTACTCTCCGAGGATCTTGGTTGGAAAAACGTCGAACCCGTGACGCCAGCAATGGGCGCCTAAGACCGAAGAGAGGATGAGTTAGGTGTCGCTCATAGATCTTGACCGCTTCGACTTTTTGTACGCCAACCGGGTCAAGGGGATGAAGAGCGCGGCGACCCGCGACCTTATGGCCACCCTCTCGCGGCCTGGTATCATCTCTCTGGCCGGCGGTTTTCCCGACACCCGGGCGTTCGGCGAGGAGGCTTTCCGCGAGATCTCGCACCAGGTAGCCGCCGACTCAGCACAGGCGCTGCAGTACGGCCCGACCGCGGGCCTAGAGGGGATAAAGGACGTCATCGTAGACGTGATGGCCTCTGAGGGCACTCGGGCCAACCAGGAAGACATCTTTGTAACCACCGGCGCCCAGCAGGGCCTCGACCTGGTCGGCAAGGTGTTCCTGGACGAAGGGGACGCCGTGCTCTGCGAGGGTCCGACGTATGTGGGCGCCTTGAACGCCTTCGCGTCGTACAGGCCCAGGGTAATCCACGTTCCGATGGACCGGGCCGGCATGATCCCGGTGGCCGCCCGCGAGGCCCTCAAAAAAGCTCGCAAACAAGGCATCCACGTGAAGTTTATCTACGCCGTCCCCAACTTCCAGAACCCCGCTGGGGTCACGTTGGCCGCCGAGCGTCGGCGCGAGCTTTTGGAGATAGCGCGCGAGTTCGACCTGATCATCCTTGAGGACAACCCTTACGGGATGCTCAGGTTCGAGGGGGAGGCCTTGCCAACCATAGCTTCTTTGGAGCAGGAGTCTGGCGGGGGCACGGATCGGGTGGTTTACTTGGGGACGTTCTCGAAGATATTTGCCCCTGGCGTCAGGCTCGGATGGGTGCACGCTCAGCCAGGGATCCTGCACAAGCTCAACGTCGGCAAGCAAGGCGCCGACCTCTGCTCGTCGAACCTCTCGCAGATGCTGATCTACGCATACTTCCAAAACGCCGACTGGCGCGCTTATGTCAAACGCCTCACGACGATCTACAAGGAGCGACGCGACGCGATGCTCGACTCTTTGGCGGAGTTCATGCCGAAAGAGGTGAATTGGACTCACCCGCAGGGCGGACTCTTCGTGTGGGCGAACCTGCCGACGTACATAGACGCGACAGCAATGCTCCCGCGGGCAGTCTCCAAGAACGTGGCTTACGTGCCGGGCGAGGGTTTCTACGCGGGCGGGGCGGGCAAGAACTGCATGCGCCTCAACTTCTCGTTCGTCGAGCCCCAAAAGATCCGGCGGGGCATCGAGATCCTCGCCGAGGTGATCCGGGAGAGGATGGAGCTTAGAGGCGACCTAGAGCGGGGCGTGAGGAGCGCCGCACATATGCCCACAACCTCCCCGATGCAGCGGGGACGGTAGGAGGGCATGGCTTTGGCGCGCCTGGTTGTTTTGAGGGGCGGCCACTCGATGGAGCGAGACGTCTCGCTGGTCACGGGCCAGCGGGTGGCGCACGCCCTCGAACGCCTCGGCCACGAGATCCACATTTTAGACGTCGAGGAGAGCACGACCGAGAAGCTCATGGAGCTGGAGCCGGAGGCCGCTTTCGTGTGCCTGCACGGCCCCGGCGGCGAAGACGGAACGGTGCAAGCGGTCCTGGAGACTTTAGGCATACCGTACACCGGGAGCGGCCCACTCTCCTCCATCCGTTGCATGGATAAGGACTACGCCAAACGGGCCTTACAGGCCGCCGACATACTGACCCCGCCCTTCAGGACGTTTCTGCGCAAGGCGATGCACGAGATGGGCGCGGCCGCCGCCCTAGACGTCGCGGCGGGATTTCTGGGGTACCCGCTGGCGGTCAAGCCCGCCCGTGAGGGTTCGGGGCTCGGGCTCTCGAGGGTTGAAGAGCCGGAGGCGCTCTTAGAGGCCGTTTACGAAGCCTTCGGCTACGACGGCAAGATAATTTTGGAGCGTTGGATCTTGGGTACCGAGATCTCCGTCCCCATCCTCGAACCCCCCGGCGAGGCTCCGAAGGTCCTGGGGCTCGTCGAGGTACGCCCGCGCGACGGGACGTACAACTTCGAGGCCAAGTACACCCCCGGCATGACCGACTTCGCCATCCCTGCGGAGATACCCGCTGTGGCCGCCACCCGCATCGAGGAGACGGCGCTGGCCGCCTACCGCACTTTAGGCTGCTCCGGCTACGCCCGGGTGGATACGATCCTCGAAGAGGGCGTCCCTTGGGTTCTCGACGTGAAAACCATCCCTGGCTTCACCGAGACCTCGACCCTGCCGCTCGCCGCTGAAGCCGCCGGCATCTCCTTCGAGAAGCTGGTGGAGATGATCTTGGACGCGGCCCTCCAGACCGAAGCCCCAGCGAAGTTGTAGCGATTCGGTCGCGACAGGGTCACCTTTGAGCCTTTGCACCGGATTCTAAAGCTGCGTATTTAACCCCTCTGCTTCTTAGCCAACTACCGACCATCGTTCGCCGACCGCTCTAACTCCTACCTCAACGAACTCCTCCAAAACAGTGAGAGCCATCTGAGCCTGCCGCTGCCGTCGCTCGGGCTTTGAGAGCCGGCGGCCGTTCTCACGCTTGGGGGCGGCGGGAACGAGGCCCCAGTTGGAGTTTATAGGCTGGAGGATACCTTCCTTGGTGGTTATGTAGTGGGCCAAAGCCCCCATCATCGTGCCACGAGGCATTTCTATGGGCGCTTCGCCGCGAGCTAGTCGGGCGGCGTTGACGCCGGCGATGCAGCCCATCGCGGTACTCTCGACGTAGCCCTCAACGCCGGTGAGCTGGCCGGCGAAAAAGAGGGGTTCGCCGGTCCTTATGCGCATCGTGGCGTCGAGAATACGGTTGGAGGGGAGGTAGGTGTTGCGGTGCATGACTCCCATGCGAGCGAACTCAGCCTTCTCAAGGCCAGGGATGGTCCGGAAGACGCGCTTCTGCTCGCCCCATTTGAGGCGGGTTTGGAAGCCAACCATGTTAAAGAGCCGGCCCTCGGCATCGTCTTGCCTGAGCTGAACGACGGCGTAGGGTACCTCGCCGGTACGCGGGTTGGGCAGGCCTACAGGCTTCATCGGGCCGAAGCGCAGAGTCTCTGGTCCGCGGCGGGCTGTGGTCTCTACGGGCAGGCAGCCTTCGAAGTACATATCCTCCTCGAAGTTCTTTATCGGGGAGAGCTCCGCGGCGGCGAGCGCTTCGACGAAGGTGTAGTACCCCTGTTCGTTCATCGGGCAGTTCAGGTAGGCCGCTTCGCCCTTGCCGTAACGCGACGCGAGATAGATCACCTCCTCGTCCAAGGAGTCGCGGTAGATGATCGGGGAGGCCGCATCGTAGAAGTAAAGGGGCTCGCCAGAGAGAACCTCTATCTTCTCGACCAAAGCATCCGAGGTAAGCGGCCCGGTCGCGATGACCGTAGGCTTATCCGGTATGTTCTTGGCCTCTTCGCGGATCACCTTTATGTTCGGGTGACCGTGCACCGCCTCCGTAACGGCCCGTGAGAAGTCCTCACGTGCTAGCCCCAGCGCACCACCCGCCGGAACCCTGTTCGCATCGGCGCAGCGCAGGATCACAGACCCCAAGCGCCTGAGCTCCTCCTTTAGGAGCCCGGAGGCCGTCTCCAAGGAGAGGTTACCCATCGAGTTCGAGCAGACCAGCTCGGCCAAGGAGTCGGTGTGGTGGGCGGGAGTTTCCTTCACCGGGCGCATCTCCCACAGCTCGACCGAGCAGCCTGACTCGGCCGCTTGCCAGGCCGCTTCGCTCCCAGCGAGGCCACCACCGATAACCGCAACATCCGTCGTCATGAGATCACCGTCCACGAAACGCCCGTAAATCCGTTCTTCAGCCAGGTTATTCTACGCTAACCGCGCCGAGTCTTAGCTCCCGAAGGAACCGTTCAACCCTCCCGTCATTGGTTAATAGAGGCGGGGCCGCGGCCCCGCCTCTATTCATGTGTTTGTGTAACGGGTTCTAGAAGGTTCTGCTCGACCAGAGATTCTAACGTCCCTTTCGGCCTAACTCGAAGGCCTCCTTATCTACCCCTGCCCCAAGAGCGAGTCTCGAGGGGGTTTCGGAGGTTGTATCGCTAATACGGCCGCCCTTTTGGCTCTCTGGCCCTTGCCCTATCCCTTCAACTCTTCCCAAGTTTACTCGGGTCTTCTTTGCCCTCTCCCGTCCGCCTGGCCCACGCCCAGGCGATCGCGAGGAACACAACCGCGGCGACGGTCGCCACGATCCACTCGGCGCTCGCGAAAGGTTCGAGGTACTCTTGGAGGGCTACGTCTCGGAAGAACATCTCTACGGCGATGTACACGAGCAGTCCGGCGCCGGCGTAGATGAGCACAGGGAAACGGTCTATCAAGAAGGCGAGCAGCGCGCTCCCGAAGATAACCAGCGGTATCGTCATCGTTATGCCGATCGCGAGAAGCAAGAGATCACCTCTGGCGGCGCCGACGAGGGCGATCACGTTGTCCAGCGACATGACAGCGTCGGCCACGATGATGATCCTGATCGCGTCCCACGTGCTCGTTCCGGCCTGGACTTTACCCTCTTGGTCGTGATTCTCATGGATAAGCTTCCAAGCAATCCAGAACAGCACAAGCCCTCCGACCGCCTGCAAAAGCGGTATGGCCAGCAGGTAGGCAACGACGGCAGCGAAGATCAGACGCAGTACCACCGCACCAACGGCCCCCCAGATGATCGCTTGCCGGCGCTGGGAGCCCTCGAGCCTTCGAGCAGCCATTGCGATGACCACGGCGTTATCGCCAGCGAGGATGAGGTCGACGCCGAGCACGAGTAATAGTCGGGCGAAGAAATCCCCGCTAATGAGTTCTGGCAAGGTCAGCACTACCCTTCTCGAATACCCGCACTATCCTACAGACGTTTGCCACCGCGTACGGTACGTAGAACCCGGAAACCGATCTTCGCGTGCTACAGCGGCGCGAGGCAACTCTGCCCGAGTCTACTACAGGGCGAGCTGATAGATCGCCACCGCCAAGAAGACGATGTATAGGATCCCCGCGCCGAGCAGGTAGTACGCTTTAATCGGGCCTTTGCGGAGGAGAAACCCCAGTAGGACGACGCCGGAGGCGAGGGCGAGTCCCGCGGAGAAAGCGTTTATGAAGCCGAGTTCCCAGGGCGTAAACAGGAGACCCAAAGAGACCGGTAGCGTGCTCTGGAAGACCATAGCGCCCGTGATGTTGCCGAAGGCCAGGGTGTCCTTGTCGGCCTTGAGCCAGATAACGGAGTTGAACTTCTCGGGGAGCTCGGTGGCCAGGGGGGCGAGGACCAGCGAGATCAACCCTGCCGGTATTCCGAGCGAGTCCGAGGCGCTCTCCACGCCTCGGACGAAGATGTGAGCACCCAGACCCATCACCACCAAAGTCCCAAGGAGCTGCGCCGCAACAGCCCAGGTCGGCGCCCGGCCCCACCTGGACTCGGGCCAGAGCGTGAGGTTATCGGGCGTCTCTCCCATCACCTCTCCCCCGGCCATTATGGTTCGCCACACGTAGAAGGCGTACGTTGCGACCAGCAGTATAGCCACCAACACCTTCACCCAGGTCGGCAGCGCCACGATGCCCGCCCCGGCGGCCACAGCGAAAGCAACGAGGAAATATATAACGTCACGTCTGGTTGTTCGCTTCTCGATCACGAGTTCCGTCCCGTTCTCCCTACGGCGCCCAAAGCCCAGAGCCGCGACCCCGATGATGAACATGGCGAGCGTAGCGAGGAGGAATGGCGCTCCCAGGATCGCGCCGATGCCGATCTCGCTGGCGGCTGCTCCGGTGCTCTCGCCGGCGAGCACTGCCCCGATAAGGGCGACCACCGGGATCATGGTCTCCGGCAGGGCCGTTCCCACGGCCGCGAGAATGCTCCCGACCGCTCCCTGTCCCAGGTTCATCCGCTCGCCGAGCATCTCGACGGCGTTGGTGAAGAGAGCGGCGGCACCCAGGATCGCCACCAGGGAGAGCACCAGCTGCAAGACCGTCACCAACGTAATCCTCCTAATGATGGACACGGCCCTCGAGCCGGACGGGTTGGATTCTACCCCTTCGCGGAAGAGGTTACACTTTAGCTTGATGTCGGACTCCTCAGACAACCTGGACAAGGTACTGGCCGCCGTCGCCGCCGGCGCTCTCTCCCCTCGCGAAGCCGCCGAGCGCCTGAGAAAGGGCGAAGTTCGCTACCTCGACGAGCTCGCGGTCCTGGACCTCGGGCGCGCGAAACGTAAGGGCGTCCCCGAGATCGTCTACGCTCCCGGCAAGACGCCCGAAGGGGTAGCCAGGATTTGCGCCTCGATCCTGGAGCATAAAGAGAGAGCCATCGTAAGCGACCCTACCCCGGAGCAAGAGGAAGCGCTCCGCACAGCGCTCCCCGATGTCCCCATCGAGCGCGCGGGTAGGTCGCTGGTCGCCGGTCCCGGCGACCTACCCGCACCGAGCGGCGGCCGCGTCGCGGCCATGAGCGCCGGCACCTCGGACCTACCAGTCTTAGAAGAGGCCGTCGCGGTAGCCCGGGAGATGGGCGTCGCCGTGAAGAGCTTCAACGACGTCGGCGTCGCGGGCCTCCACCGCCTCGCGGAGCCTTTAGAGGAACTGCGCGCCTTCGACCCGGACTGCGTCGTCGTCGCCGCGGGCATGGAGGGGGCGTTGCCGAGCGTGGTCACTGGGCTCGTCGCCGTGCCGGTCATAGGCCTCCCGACTTCGACCGGCTACGGTCTCGGCGGAGATGGTACCGCCGCCATCTTGGGCATGCTGGGGAGCTGCTCCCCGGGCCTCTCGGTAGTCAACGTCGATAACGGGGTCGGCGCCGGCGCCACCGCCGCTCTTATAGCCAACCGCGCCGCCCGCCACCGCGAAAGCCCCGAGCGCATCCAGAGCGACGGCCGCACTCCCGGCACCGATCTTGGGTAGGGGTAGGTGCGGGCTTTCGTTGCCATCTTCCCGCCGCTAAAGATAAGGGCAGCGGCGGTCACCGAGGCGCGCGAAGCTATTCGGGGCTCCGCCGCTCGGGTGCGATGGGTCCGCCCCGAGAACGTGCACCTGACCCTGAAATTCCTGGGGGATATCCGCGAAGAGATCTTGAAGTACGTTGACGCCGCTTTAGAAGAGGTTTGCGCCAGACACACGCCCTTCGACGTCGAACTAGCGGAGCTCGGGGCCTTCCCGTCGACACAGCGCGCCCGTGTCCTATGGGTGGGCGTCGGCGCGGGCTTCGAAGAGCTACGCTCTTTAGCCACGGACCTCGAAGCTGCCCTGGCTCCCTTGGGATTA
>JALZFK010000129.1 GCA_030861585.1 Actinomycetota bacterium
CCCTGGGCACGGACACCGGCGGCTCGGTACGTCAGCCCGCCGCCCTGTGCGGTATCGTGGGTTTGAAACCGACCTACGGGCGGGTCTCGCGCTATGGTCTTATCGCCTTCGCTTCCTCGCTGGACCAAATAGGTCCCATGACCCGCGACGTGCGTGACGCGGCGCTCCTCTTGCAGGCCGTCGCCGGACACGATCCCTGCGATTCGACTAGCGCCAACGTCGAGGTTCCGGATTACCTGGCGGAGCTCGAAGGGGGCGTGGCGGGGCTCCGGGTCGGGGTGGTGAAAGAGCTTATGGGCGAGGGCATAGAAACCGGCGTGCGGGAGGCCGTCGAGAGCCTCGTCCGGGAGCTGGAGGACGCGGGCGCTGAAGTGGGGGAGGTGAGCCTGCCGCACTTCAGGTACGGGATTCCAACCTACTACATCATCGCGCCCGCGGAGGTATCCTCGAACCTGTCCCGCTTCGACGGCGTGCGTTACGGTTTGAGGGTACCGGCTGATGGTGTACACGAGATGTACCGTCGGACGCGTGAGGAAGGTTTCGGCGACGAGGCCAAGCGCCGCATTATGCTCGGTACCTACGCCTTGTCTGCCGGCTACTACGACGCCTACTACGCTCAGGCCCAGAAGGTCCGTACCCGAATCATTGAGGACTTCCGCACCGCTTTCTCGCGGTATGACGTTCTTATCTCGCCAACCTCACCGACAGTAGCGTTCGAGATCGGTGAGAAGATAGATGACCCGCTCGCCATGTACTACCAGGATCTTTGTACTATCCCCGTGAACCTCGCCGGTATCCCGGCCATAAGCGTTCCCGGCGGTCTCTCCGATGGTCTCCCGGTTGGCGTGCAGCTCATGAGCGATCATTTCACCGAGCCTATGCTCTTGCGCGCCGCTCGCGCCGTTGAAGAGGCCGCGGACTTCGAGTTCACGCTGAAGCCTTAAACTTGGTTGCCGCCCTTACTCGATCTTCCCCAGGCTCTCCAGGGCTGCTTCGGCGGCACGCCTCAGGCGGCGGTTCGAGTCGACCCTGAAGACGGTCTGCAGGTCGTCGCGGGCCCGCGTGCGTTCGCCCGTGGCCGCGAGGGCGGACGCGCGATTGTAGTAGGCGATGCCGAGCTTGGGGTCGAGCTTTATGGCTTGGTTCGTAGCTTCTAAAGCCCTCCGGTGGTCGCCCAACACGTCGAGGCACGCGCCCAAAGCTGAGTAGTAGCGGGGGAGGGGGCGGCGGGCGATAAGGCGCTCGTAGATGGCGGCTGCCCCTTCGTATTCCTCGCTCCTAAAGAGGGTCCCGGCCCGGCGTTCCTCGGGGGCGGCGAGGCGGGCCATGAGCACCGTCAAGAGGACGGTGCCGCTCAGGTAGACGAGGAGGACGAGGACGGCGTTGCCCTCGATCGTGTAGCGCATGACGAACGGAAGTCCGAGGACGAGGACGCCGGCCGAAAGAAGCGGCAAGAGGCGCACGAGTAACTCCCCGTAGGCCCGGACGCGCAAGAGATCCCGGTTCTGACGGCCGAGGAGGAAGAGGAAGACGGCCAGGATCACCAGCGCTGCGAGCGTCGGGTAGAAGAAGCGCACCTTTCTAGAGCTCCTCGAGCGCTTTCCCGGCGGCGGTCTTGAAGCGGCGGGGCATCTCCGCATCGAGGGCCCTTTTCAGGTCCTTCGATGCCTGGCCCTTGCGGTTCATATTGCGCAGTATCAGGGCGCGGTTGTAGTAGGCGAGACCGTACTCAGGGTCGAGCTCGACGGCCTTCGTCGAGGCGTTTATGGCCTCCTCGTACCGCTCATCGCTCCCGAGCGCCGCCCCCAGGAAAGCCCAGTAGCGGGCCAGAGGTCGTTCGTCGGCGAGCTTGCGGTACAGGTCCACGGCTGCCGCGTAGTCGCCGCTGCGGAAGGCCCTGCTGGCACGACGCTCGTCGAGGGACGTGGACAAGAAATTAGAGGCGACCAGCGCGGTGCCGCAAGCGAACACCCAGGCCGGTAGCATCCACCCCTCCCGAATCCCCTGCACGAGAGGTAGGCTGAGGGCCATAGCCGTGAGCGCGACGAAGGGGAGCGACCGACGCGCCAGCTCTCTCCACGCCCGGGCCCGCACGAGGTCTCTATTGAAGGAGAAAACCATCCGCCAGGCCACGAACACCAGGAGGAAAATCAGAACTATCGGTACGGCACCCGCGCCCAAGCTTAAGCTCCTCCTTCTTTAAGAGCCCAACGCCACTGGCCTCGAGCCCTCCAGCGCGCCGAGGACGGGCCGCACGAGCTCCTCGAACGCGGCCTTCTCGAGGGCGGGGCGGGAGCCTGCGCCAAGGACGGGTTTTTCGAGCTCGATCCAACTCTTGCAGCCCCCGTATTGCGCCTGGTAAGGAAGCTCGACTGGCTCCGGCAGCAGGTAAGCTCGCAAGACCAGCACCGTCAATGGCTTCTTCGGACGCCACCTCAGGCGGCTCTCGGCGTACTCCGCTGTCCAGATATGGTAGGGGTCGAGCGCTTCGAGTTCCTCGGCCTCGGAGACCTCGTAGGCGCCCCGTACCTCGGCGAAGGAGGTAAAGATCACCGGCCCGTCGTCCCGCCTCTCGGGGATCGAGCGCAACAGGTCGTGATAAAAGGGCTTGAGCTGGTCGGGGTTTTGGTGCTCGTAGCTCTTGAAGAACAAGAAGCGCGTTTTCGGAACAGCGAATGCCTTCTCCCTGATGCCGCCCTTGCGTACCGCGAGCGCCGTCTCTCCGCGTTCGAGCGCCTTGACTGCGACCGCCCACTCCTTCAGCGCGTGCTGCAGCGTCTCCAAAAGACCACCTCTCGTATAATGTTTCCTTACGAAGGGGATTATATGACGCAAGCGTACACGCTTCGACAGAAGGAGGTCTCGCACATGACGCAGCACGAGACGGCCCACCGCACGGAGAGCGACTCGTTAGGCGAGGTCGCGGTCCCGCGCGACGCGCTTTTTGGCGCCCAGACGAGCAGGGCGCTGGGCAACTTCCCTATTAGCGACCTACGCAAGCCGCGCCGGTTCATACAGGCCCTCGGGGCGATAAAGCTTGAAGCCGCCAACGTGAACCACGAGCTGGGGCTCCTCGACGAGGAGATAAGGGACGCTATCGTCCAGGCCGGCGAAGAGGTTGTGGACGGGGAGCACGACTCCGCGTTCGTCCTCGACGTGTTCCAGACCGGGTCCGGCACCTCGACCAACATGAACGCCAACGAGGTCATCTCCAACCGGGCGATCCAGCACTTGGGCGGGGAGGTTGGTTCCAAGGAGCCCGTCCATCCCAACGACCACGTCAACATGGGCCAGTCCTCCAACGACGTGATCCCTACCGCCATTCACCTCTCCGCGCTCGTATCCATCAAAGAGGATCTGATGCCCGCGCTCGAGAGGCTCCGTGGCGCGCTCGAAGACAAGTCTCGCGAGTTCGACGACGTCGTCAAGGTCGGCCGGACGCACCTGCAGGACGCGACCCCGATTCGCCTCGGACAGGAGTTCAAGGGCTACGCTGGGCAGATACAACGCGGCATAGAGCGTGTGAGGAAGGCCCAGGAAGACCTCACGGAGGTGGCTTTGGGCGGCACGGCCGTCGGTACCGGCGTCAACACTCACCCAGAGTTTGCCCA
Organism: Actinomycetota bacterium; assembly: GCA_030861585.1. Classification (GTDB taxonomy): domain Bacteria; phylum Actinomycetota; class Rubrobacteria; order Rubrobacterales; family Rubrobacteraceae; genus Rubrobacter_F. The sequence goes on from JALZFK010000129.1 coordinate 3,612, forward strand.
GAGGGTGTGCGAGAAGCTCAGCGAACGTTTCGGCGTCAAGGTTCAGGAGACCGAGAACCACTTCCAAGCCCAAAGCGCGATGGACGGGACCGTCTTCGTGAGCGGGGCCTTAAAGACCGTCGCGGTCAGCCTAATGAAGATAGCCAACGACATCCGGTGGCTCGGGGCCGGGCCGCGGGCGAACCTGGCGGAGATACAGCTGCCCGAGGTGCAGCCTGGGTCTTCGATCATGCCCGGCAAGGTCAACCCGGTCATACCCGAGAGCACCATGATGGTCGCCACCCAGGTCGTCGGCAACGACACCACCATAACCTTGGCCGGACAGAACGGCAACTTCGAGCTCAACACCATGCTCCCGCTCATCGCCTACAACCTCTTGCAGTCCATCGAGATCCTTGGCAACGCCGCGGCGAACCTCTCCGAGCAGTGCGTCGAGGGCTTGCAGGCCACCAAGCGCGCCCCCGAGATGGTCGAG
>JALZFK010000148.1 GCA_030861585.1 Actinomycetota bacterium
TCATAAACCTGGAGTGCGCCATCACCGATCACAAGCAGCCGTGGACGCGCACGCCCAAGGTCTTCCACTTTCGCGCGGATCCTTCGGCCGTCGAGGTTCTTCGAGCGGCTCGTGTAGACGGTTGCTCCCTGGCCAATAACCACACGCTCGATTTCGAGGAGCAGGGTCTGCTTGACACTCTGCAGTACTTGGATGAAGCTGGTATTCGGTACGCGGGAGCTGGCCACGATGGGGAAGAGGCTGCGCGGCCGATTCTCATTAAGGTTGGCTCCGACCACGTGGTGGCGTTGCTGGCTTTCACGGATAACGAACCGCCCTTTGCGGCCGGGCCCAATCGCCCGGGGACGAACTACTTGCCGGTGGCTCTAGAGGCGGAGGTTCTGGATCGAGTGGAGGCAGAGATAACGGCTGTACGCGAGGCGGGAGCGGATATCGTTGTATTCTCCAACCACTGGGGCCCGAACATGGTAGAGCGGCCCAACGGCCTCTTTCGTCGGTTCGCCCACGCCGTCATGGATCGTGGGGCTGATGTTTATTATGGTCATAGCGCGCACATCTTTCAGGGGGTGGAGATCTACCGCGGCAAACCGATCTTGTATGACACGGGTGATTTTATCGACGATTACGCGGTCGATCCCAGGCTGCGAAACGATCGGTCTTTCCTGTTCAACGTTTCCTTGGAAGGCGGCGAGTTCCGGCGCTTGGAGCTTTCCCCGGTTACTCTCTCTTACGCCCGGGTGAAACTCGCTACCGGGGCCGAGCGAGAGGCCACTCTTGACCGGATGGAAGGCTTATCCCAGGAAATGGGCACCACCTTCGCCCGCCATGAAGACCGGCTGGTGTTTGAGAGCTAGTCAGCCCGTCAGCTTGTCGGCAATCCCCTTGTCCGCGGTGAGTCTTTCGGAAAACGGGGCTCTGGCTGGAGAAGATCATACAAGATAGTGCCAAAGAGTGAGGCGGCAACGGGTAGCACGCGACGTCAGGTCAGAAGGAAACTGACCGGCTGAAAAGCTCTGACCAAGCGATCAGCTTTAGAAGGTGACCACCTTGTCGGCTTCCGCGCACAGTTTCGCTACATCTGGCGGGCCGGCCCACGTGCCGTCCACAGCTGTCAAGCTCTCCTCGGTCGCCCCCCGGGCAACCGCGCACCCCTTTCAGACGTAAACGGGGACTTGGTAATCCCGTAGCTTCTTCAACAGCTCACGCAAGGGGGGCACGCCCACGCCCTCTATGTGCCGAGCGGTGTCGCCTATAACCAGGTCCGTGCCATCTCCCGCGAGGACCACGGACACTTCTTGCCCGATCTCGAGCGAGCCGTTGGCCGCGATGTGAAGCGGGACCGAGGCCAGGGTAGCGTCACCCGCTCCCTTGGTGACTATGTACAGCAACCGCATAGCTCCTCTCCTTTCCCAGTTTTCTCTGTAATGCTGCCCCGCGAAGACGGATCTTTACCAGGGGCGTACGTATGATACCGCCGTATCTTATTTTGATCAATTTTGCGGTGCGCCGAGAAGCGAATTGCCGGAGTCGCTTGCCCGTCGGTGTAGTTGAAACATGAGGCATGACCCTGAGGCACTAGACAGCAGGATCTACAATCGGCGTGCCTCTACCTGCCGACTACGAGCATGCTCGCTACCACGTCTCCGAGGCGTTGACGTTTCGGCGAAATCAACAGCATGAAGATGCCTGCGAGCATGTTAACGAAAAGAAACGTGGTGGCCCGCAGCGTTGCCCTTCCCGGCCCCGGCGGGCCGCTGTCTTCGGCGCGTATCACCGCTATTCCGCAGAGCATCTTTCCCAACGTCTGCCCCCGAAAGCCATCGAACGCGGCGACGTAGGCGAGACAGAAGGCGCAGAACACAAGCACTAACAAGAGCAGCACTACCAGGACCACAACAAGCCTCGGACGTACGAACAGGAGCGGTGCGAACGCCACTAGGGAAAGGCCCGCGACGAGCGGGCAATCGAGCAAGTAAGCGACCACCCGCCGCACCGTCACGTTCGTATTTTGCGTAGCGGTGATGCCGGGAACTCTTGGAGCTGGAGATGTAGGGTATCCGGCTATGGTAGCCTCACCTTTGTAGAGGCGAGCCCGTTTCGGATAAGATGCTACACGGGGATCCGACGGGAAGCAACGAAACACATAAACGCTTCTCGCCATCGTAAGCAACAGCTTGTAAACTGTCTGCGCTATCATGTAGCCATATTAGAAGATTGCGTCTAGAATAGACGCGCCAGTTGCTCACGGCACGAGAGGAACTCCACAAGCATGATGAACAAGTATCGTCTTATGTCGCCCGGTCCGACCCCGATACCGCCGGAGGTATCGGCGGCGGGGGCGCTCCCGATCATCCACCACCGCACGCCGGAGTTCGGCGAGGTGTTCACGCGGGTGAATGAGAACCTCAAGCGGGTCTTCTTAACGGAGAACGATATCTTCACGTACGCGGCGAGCGGGACGGGGGCGTTCGAGGGCGCCATCCAGAACCTCTTCTCGCCCGGCGATAGGGTGCTCGTCGTCAACAACGGCAACTTCGGGAACCGTTGGGTGAAGATGAGCCAGGCATTCGGCCTCGAGGTCACGGAGCTCAAGTACGACTGGGGGGTGAAGGTCGACAACGATGAGGTCGCCGACGCCCTGGCGCGGGAACCTGGGATCAAAGCCGCCGTATGCGTCCTCTCGGAGACCTCCACGGGAACGGTCAACGATATCGAGGGCTTCGCCCGCGCTACCGAGAACGTGGTCACCATCGTCGATGCGGTCTCGGGGCTCGGAGCGTGTGAGCTTAGAACGGATGAGTGGGGCGTGGACGTAGCCGTCGCGGGCTCTCAGAAGGCGCTAATGTCGCCTCCGGGTTTGGGCTTCGTGAGCGTCTCGGAGCGGGCGATGCGGGCGCATGAGGAGTCCACGATGCCGCGCTTCTACTTCGACTGGACGGCGGCGAAGAAGGCCTACGCCAAGACTCCGCCCCAGACCCCGTGGACGCCGGCGGTAAGCATCATCATCCAGCTCGACATCGCGCTGCAGCAGATCCTGGCCGAGGGTATCGAAGAAGTCTTCCAGCGCCACGTCCTCTTGGGGCGTGCCTCGCGCGCCGGGATAAAGGGTATGGGCCTCAGGCTCTTCGGGCCGGACGAGGACATGAACACGGCCGTCACGGCGGCGTGGGTGCCCGAGGGGATCGACGGCAAGGCGCTCGTTCGCCTCATGTTCCGAGAGCACGGGATACAGGTCGCCGGCGGGCAGGGCCTGATGGAGGGCAGGATCTTCCGTATAGGCCATTGCGGCTACTTCGACTCCTACGACATCATCGCGACGATAGCCGCCGCTGAGCTAGCCTTGGAGTCCCTGGACTACCCCGTGGAGCTCGGCAAGGGCGTGGGGGCCGCGCAGCGGGTCTTCTCCAGGAGCGAGGTGACGGCTTGAAGGTCTTAATAACCGAGGCCCTCGCCGAGAGAGGAGTAGAGTCTCTGCGCGAGGAGGGATTTGACGTAGACGTCGTTCTCGATCTCTCGCCGGAGGAGCTTTTGGAGAAGATCGGGCCTTACGACGGCCTCATTATCCGGAGCGCAACGAAGGTAACAGCCGAGGTCATCGGGCGGGCACAGAACCTTAAGGCCATCGGCCGGGCCGGCATCGGGGTAGATAACATTGACATCGAAGCTGCGACGAAGAAGGGGATACTCGTCGCCAATGCCCCGGAGAGCAACACGGTGGCGGCGGCCGAGCATACCTTGGGTCTCATGCTCGCGGCGGCGCGGCGTATCCCGGCCGCGGACAACTCTTTGCGCGGCGGCGAGTGGAAGCGGAGCGCCTTCAAGGGTGTGGAGGTTTCCGGGAAGACGCTCGGGCTAGTGGGATTGGGGCACGTGGGCTCCATCGTGGCGCGCGGGGCTTTAGGGATGAGGATGCGCGTACTCGCCTATGACCCGTACGTTTCGGACGATAGGATGCGCGCGATGAACGTGATGCGCGCCGAGAGCGTCGACGAGGTGCTCGAGCAGGCGGACTTTGTCTCGCTACATGTCCCACGCAATCCGCAGACCGCGGGGATGATAGACGAGGAAGCTCTGGAGAGGATGAAGCCCTCCGCGTACCTCATAAACGTCGCCCGTGGCGGTATTGTGAACGAGACCGACCTGTACAATGCGCTCAAGGAGGGGAGGATTGCCGGCGCCGCCCTCGACGTGTTCCAGGAGGAGCCGACAACGGATTCCCCGCTCTTCGCGCTCCCGAACGTGGTCGTCACCCCGCACCTCGGGGCGAGCACGGTCGAGGCCCAGGACCGGGCGGGCGTCACCGCGGCCGAGCAGGTCGCCACGGCGTTGCGCGGCGAAGTCGCCCTGCACGCGATAAACGCGCCGGTTCCGGAGGGCGAGGGAGCGGAGTTCGTGGCCCAGTTCTCCGAGCTTTGCGAGATCTTGGGAAGCCTGCTCTATCAGATCACGGACAGGCCCGGCAACGCTCTCAGAATCGAGTACCGGGGTGAGATCGCGGGCTATGACACCAGGCTTTTGGATGTCTCCGCTCAGAAGGGCCTCCTGGCGCGCATGGTGTTCGAGCCTCTAAACTTCGTGAACACGCCGATTTTGGCGAAGGAGCGGGGTTTGAAGGTCGAAACCTCGCACAGCCCGGAGAGTGTGGATTACACTAGCCTCGTCACGCTTCGCCTAGCCGCCGATGTGGGAGAGAGCGTGGTGAGTGGGACCCTTCTCGGTCCCCGGATGCAACCGCTAATCGTCGACGCCCTAGGCTTCACGGTCGACATTGTTCCTCAGAAGCACACGCTCTTTATCCGTAACGAGGACCGACCTGGCATGATCGGTAAGATTGGGACCGTGCTGGGGGAGCACGGGATCAACATCGGCAATATGGCGGTCGGGCGGGGAGAGCCCGGCTCCCGCGCGGTCATGGCCATAACGGTCGATGAGCCGGTGCCCGACGAGGTCCTTAAGAGCCTACGCGAGATCCCTGGCTTCACCGACGCCCGAGCCGTGAGCTTGTAGATCGTGTCGCCTATCACCGACGAGGTGCTCTCCCGCTACCGGCCCTACGGCCCAGTCTTCAAGCCAGGCGAGAAGGCCCCCGTTTCCGGCACCTACGTCTGCGACCGGGGCACCATGTTGCCTCCGGTCCGCGTCCAGCTGACAAAGGGCGAGCCGTTTCCGGAGGCCGAGGATCTCGGCGCTCACACCCGCTGGCGCGCGACCAATATTCAAGCGTAAAGGTGGACAGCGACTAGACGGGGTTTGGTGAACTGTGAGATCCGGTCTGCTGACCTCCTCGCTGCCGGAAGCCGTAGACGAGGGGGTTAGTAGCACGCCCGTCGGACGATCTGATAGATGAAGCGTTAGAGTAGCTCGCCCCTTTCTGTCCGAAAACAGGTGGCGATATCGTCGGAAGGGTCACCGCAAGGTCGTAAGCGGTACCTCTTCCTCTTCTTTACGGAAGCTTAGGATCGGCGTGTCTTGGCGCCACCCGTGCCGGTTAAGCAGCTCGTTCCCTCAAGGTGCAGGTCCTTTGAAAACCTCCTTAAGATCGGGCCTCGCAGCATCGGCTTAGCGTATTGGTCATAATTTACGCGCTAACAGTAGAGGGAGGATGACAGTGAAGCTGAGTCGTAGAAGATACCTCGCCCTGGGCGTAGCAACGCTTATGTCGGCGATAGTGGTAGTTGCATCATCGATTACCGCTACGGCACTGAGGAGCGAGGTCAACGAAGCCAAAGCCATGGCGCAGACCGAGGAGAAGAAGCAACAGGAAAAGAAGCAGCCGGAGGAAAATAAGAAGCCGGAGGGAAAGATTAAGGAGAAGGCCGAGGAGAAGAACGTACCACGGGCCGGGAGTATCCTCTTGGGGCTGGTTGTGGGTGTCCTGTTCGTCGGCGGGGGGCTCCTAGCGTACGGGAGGGTTAGTTATGGGTCTGCTTCAGAAGATGGTAGCTTCGTAGGTGCGGTACGCCGGGTGGTATTTCGACCGGTCGGATTCTTCGCAGGGCTTTCCCGGAACGGAAACGTTGCCGCACCATTGCTCTTCGCGCTTATCTGTATCGAGATATCGGCGGTCCTCGCATGGCTTTTGGTATTGATCGGGGTGGGGCTGGGCCCGGGGGTGAATCCCAACCCCCAAAACCTTGGTGTTCCTTCCGTCTTCGCTCCGAACTCCCCGATAGCGTCCGTGATACTGGCCCCGATAGGGGGCGCTATCGGCATCTTTATTGCGGCTGCTATACAGCAGTTGCTGGTTAGGTTGGTCGTTGGGGCAAGAAACTCGGGATTTAGCGCCACCTTCCGGGTGGCTTCCTATACGCAGGTCACGAGCCTCGTGAATTGGATCCCGATCATCGGTCCCTTACTGGCGTTGTATGGCATCTACCTGTCCATCGTCGGCATAAGAGAGATGCACGGGACGACAACAGGTAAGGCTGTGCTGGTAATTGTGATCCCATTCGTTGTAGCCCTGGTGGTGTTGGCGATACTGCTCGCGGTAGGGATTGCGCTGTTCGCCCAAGGGTAGAGGTTCGTAGGCGGAAGGACACCGGGATCTACTAAGCACCATTTACTCACCTTCGATACCTGGTTTGACCCCGAATAAGAGCGTCTCTAGCCGTGCCGGTTGTGGCTCGTCCTCCAGTCGTGGCAGGCTTTTACTATATTCGAGACTCGCCGGGAGATCTCCGCCCAGTCTTCCCGCTTGACCAGCTCCGGGAGCTCCAAAGAGCTCTTAAACTCGAGTACTTCGACACCCGCCTCTAGGTAGGAGAGGTAACTATCCAAAGGAATCTCGGCGCCTACTAAATGCCGGGCGGGAAGCATCTCGCGTAGGGAGCGGATATAGTCCGGTCCTCCCAGGGGCTCGGCGGGCACCTTTACGAAGTCGGCCTCCATTTCTTGTGCTCGCCACACCTCGGTAGGGGTAAGGGCGCTCAGGATGCAGGGTATGGCCATTTCGCTACATGCCGAGACCACGTCCGGGGCGGTCACTGCGGCCGAGATGAAGTCGGCGCCGAGCATCCCAGATTCGCGGGCCTGGGGCGAGCGCGTGATCGCTCCGACCCCAACCAGAAGCCCGTACTCTTTGAGTGTTTGGACGAGCCATCCCGCGCTCCGGACAGTAGCGTAAGACAATTCTATAACCCGCACGCCCCCATCAGACAACGCGGCAACCGCTCGCAAAAGTTGCTGTTCGCCAAGCCCCTGAACCGCGGCAATGATACAGCCCTGGCTGAGGGTCTTTGCCAGCTCTTCCTTTAACAAGAGAAAGCTGCTCTCCCTAGTAGCATTAGAACGCACTGGCATCGGTATAATCTGACCTCCTGGGCTTCGGCTCCCGAGATCCACCTTTAAGCTCCCTCGATGCTTGCACTTCTGCTGCTGCTCCTTTGATTTCCGGTCGTTAGGTATTCTGGTTCGCTTAATTAACCCTTCTGTAAACGTTAGATTAAGGTGCCTTTACAATCGCGAGCGGCGCACCTCGGATCGCGGCTGGTCATCGCCGTCGAATAGCAGAGGCACAGCCAACAAGGAAAAGCAAACGGTTAGTACCGTGCTTCGAGCGAAGACTTTTAAAGCTCGGCGAACTTGTAGCCTATACCGCGCACGGTTTGGATGTAGCGGGGATTCCTGGGATCGGACTCTATCTTCCCGCGTATGCGCTGAATGTGTACGTCCGCCGAGCGGGTTTCGCCGTAGAAATCTCCCTCCCAGAGTTGTTGCATTATTTGCTGTCGGCTGTAGACCCATCCCGGGTGGGCCGCAAGGAAACTGAGGATCTCGAACTCCGTGGTGGTAAGCTCGACCCGAGCCCCGCGGACCCAAACCTGGCGGCGCGAAAGATCGACCACGAGGTCGGGAAATTCGTACTTCAGGTTCGCGGCCTGAGCGTCCATACGGCGACGGCGGAGGTTGGCTCGCACGCGGCTCACTACCTCTGCCGGGCCGACCGGTTTGGTAACGTAGTCGTCGGCTCCCACTTCGAGGCCCAAGACGACGTTTCTCTCGCCTTCACGGGCCGTGAGCATGATCACCGGCACGTCGCTGCTCCTTCTGAGTTCCTGGCACAGGGTGATGCCATCGGTATCCGGGAGCATTATGTCCAGTATGACCAGATCTAGCGTGCCCACCGAACGAAAGCTCTCTAGCGCCGCCTCGCCGTTACCGACTGCCTCCACGGTCATCCCTTCGCGCTCGAGAGCGATCCTCAAGACGTCTCTGACCGCAGGGTCATCCTCGACTATCAGTATCTTTGGCATCTGAATCCGCCTCCGGCAGTTCGACTTCGACCGTTGTGCCGATTCCTTCTCGAGAACGGATGGAGATGCTGCCCCCCATCCGCTCGGTGAGCTCTCTGCAGATCGGGAGCCCTAAGCCGAAACCTTCCGGGCTTCCCTTGCCCCGGTAGAAGCGCTCGAATACGTGGGGGAGGTCGACCGCGCTTATCCCAGCTCCCTCGTCTACCACGGTAACGGTGCTATCCTCCACGCGCAGTCGTATGTACCCACCCCGGCTAGAATACTTGATAGCGTTACTGAGGAGTACCAGGAGCACCTCCTGGAGCCATTCGGGATCTGCGCGTACGTAAGCCTCTTCGCCCTCGATACTGAGTCTGAGTCCGGCGCTCTCTGCGAGCGGTTGCATCAGCTCGCCCGCCTGCTGCCCCGCCTCCTTCAAGTCCACGACCTCCAGGTTGGGCTCCCTCAGATCCCAGCCCACGCGGGATAGGCGTAGCAAGGCGTCCGACAGCCGTTGCATCCGGCGGCCCTCGGAGGAGATATGGTTCAGGAGGCGGCCCCGTATGGCAGGATTCGCGTCTTCTCCGGTTGCCAACAGCTCTGCAGCGCCCATGATAGCCATGGTAGGTGTTCTGAGCTGGTGGGCGGCGTTGGCCAGGAATCGTTGCTGATTGGCCTGCAGCCGGTGTCCTTCCGAAAGGTCTTGCATGACCACCAGCACGTCCGCCCGTTGGTTGTTGAGCAGGCACTCTAGCTTCACCCACAGAGAGCTTTCTCCGTAGCGGACCCGAGCCTCTATACTCTCCCTGGTCCGGGCGCAGCGAACCACTGCTCCCGGCAAGTGGAAGTCTTCCCACGGATCCGGCAACTCTTCGAGCGTCTCACCACTAGTGATACCCAGCATAGCGCGGGAGGCCGGATTGGCGAAAAGCACCTGTCCCCGCAGATCGGCCACCAGCACTCCTTCGCTGAGGTTGTCTAGTATGACCTTGAGGCGTTCCTGTGCCGTCTCGGCCTCGGCGCGGGCGGCCTGTTCTCGAATCAGGAGCTGGGTGCGTTCTCTCTCGGCCTGCTTGCGCTCGGTTATGTCTCTGGAGTTAATCACCATCCCCCTCACGCTGGGATCGGCAAGTAGGTTGTTGCCGACCGCTTCGAGGTAGCGCCAGGATCCATCCTGGTGTCGGAACCGGAACTCTAAGTGAGGGCTCACCCCCTGATTCTTGAGAGCCTCGGCGAACACGCTTTGTACCCGCTCGGCATCTTCTGGGTGGACGTAGTCGAAGGCGCTAGTCCCGATCAACTCTTCGGGTCCGTAGCCTAGTACTCGCTCGATCGAGGGGCTTTCATAGCGTATGGTGCCATCGGTTTCGAGAACCGTGATGATGTCTGAGACGTTTCGCACCAAGGAGCGGAAACGCTCCTCGCTTCGACGTAGCGCCTCCTCGGCTAGCTTGCGTTCCGTAATATTCTCGTGGGCGACCACAGCGCGTGGGGGACCGCTGGCGGGAAAGCGGGTCACCCGTCCACTGAACCAACGCTGCTCAGTAGGGGAATGGCAAGGATACTCCAGTGCAAACTGTTCCTGTCGACCACAGAGTACAGCGCGAATCCCCTCCGCAAAAGGAGCAGCTTCTGCTGCCCCGGCGCCTACCGCTGATTCGCAAACGTGGAGGTAAGTGGCGCCTTCTGCGACGTTACTAGTGGCACCGTTGGATTCGGCAAAGTCTCGCCATGCCTTATTGACAAAAACGATGGTGCCGGCCTCGTCGAGGATTGCTATGTGAGCCGAGAGACTATCTAACGCGGAGCGAGCAAAGGGTTCAGACTCGTCCAACGCCTTCTCCGTACGCCTCTGATCTCGTATATCCGTCACACAAATACCTTTAGCATGTACTCCTCCACCACGGCGCTCCCATAGCCGTACCATATAACTTTGTTGTGAACCCAGCAACCTTCTCAGTGCGGAGAGCGAAGCCCGTCGCGACGATTCTAAGATGCTCCACGCCTGGTTTGTTTTCTACCCAACGTGGCGACGGAGGTAAAGGAAGCTCGTGCTAAGTAAGACGTTCCGAACCGTAATCGTATTCCGCCGCGTGTGAGGAAAGTATTACGAAAGCTTAATAGGGCTGTTACCCGACATTGACATAGTCAGATCAGAATGCACATACAGAAAATCGATCCGCAAAGTCTGGTCACAGAAGGGCGAAGCAGAAGGCGGCTTAGAAAGGAATCGCATGGTAGAGGAACGCGGCGATCTGTTTGCCGTAACCGAGAATTGGTACGTAGATTACGCGGTCTACGATGATGTCGGCGGGAGGACCGGGAAGGTCCACGGTCTCTTTACTGGCGAGAACGGCAACCTTGAGTACTTAGGCGCGGAGATAGGCTCTCTTGGACTAAGGGCCACACCCATCCCGATAGATACTGCACGAGTAAACGAGCGACGACAACTTGTCGAACTCTGCGAGTCAAAGGAGAGGTTGAGGGATGCTACCATCTTGGAGGATGACGAGGAGATGATTACCGAAATCGACTCTCGGGTCAGGGATTTCTTCGGCGTGGTGAGCGACGAGGTACTGGAGGAGCTTTCCGTCGAGTGGATCGTGCCTTTCCTCCTCGTTCGTTTACAGGAGTGGGACTATCGTGGGCACGAGCTGACGCGAAAGATGCGTGATTTGGGCTTCGGGGCGACGCGCTCGGCGGCGATGTATCGAGCTCTACG
>JALZFK010000153.1 GCA_030861585.1 Actinomycetota bacterium
GTTCGGGGAGGGGGATACCGCCCCGGTTACGCGTGAGGTGCTCCGGGAGGCAGAGCCAGACCCCGAACGGCGTCCCGCCATCCACGTCGGCGGTTGAGGATCATCCACGCGCAAGGGTCGGACGCCACCACAAAAGCCGAAATCGTCGACACTCGCTATCGGGGCCTAATGTCTAACGCGGTCCGCCGTGAGGCGGAGAGTCAAGCAAAGGCCACGCCGCCGGAGCGGCGTGGGTCGGCGGCAGCACCGAAGAGGCCCTCGCCCGTACGCCGCGCGGCGTTGACTGCCCCGAAGAACATTGAATGTCCGTCGTAGGCGAGGACCTGCTCGTAAGAGGAGAGGTCTGCCTTTCGAGCGCCGTCCTCGTAAGCGAAGAGGTTTCCCTCGGCGTGCAGGCGTGGCGCCTCGACGGCAGCCTTTAGCGGGAGACCGAGGTCTACCATGTTCACGAGCGTTTGGGCGATAGCGGTGGGGATGCGGGAGGCGCCGGGGGAGCCCAAAGAGACCACGTCGCCGTCGGGGGAGGAGAAGATCGTCGGACTCATGTTGGAGATCAAACGCTCTCCCGGGGTTAGCGCGTGGAAACCCTTAGGGTTGAGCTCCGGCTCGCCTAACGTGTTGCCCATAGGCACACCGGTGCCGGGAATCACTATGCCCGAACCGTAGCCCATGCTCGCGGTAATGGAGACGGTGAGGCCATCCGAGTCCACGCAGGAGAGGTGGGTGGTGTGTGGAGAGCCGAAGATGCGCGCCCGCTGTGTTTGGGCGTACTCCTCGCTCGTCAGACGCTCGGCGACTCGGGTGTTTTCGGCGATCTCGGTGTAGGCCCTGTCGCGATCCTCAAGGGCGTACTTCATGGCTCCAGCGAGGATCTTTGCGTACTCGGCGTCGGGGAGGACAGCGAGGTCGTAAGCGGAGATGATGCGCAGAATCTGGGCAAGGGTAGCCCCACCGGCGGAGGGCGGGCCGTTGGTGTAGACGGTGCGCCCCTTGTACGGAAACGAAAGCGGTTCACGGATCACGGCCTCGTAGGTGACGAGATCCTCCTCAGTGATGATCCCACCTTCCCGCAAGATGTAGCCGGAGATCCGACGCGCCAGCTCCCCCTCGTAGAAGAGATCTGCCCCCTCCTCGCTAACAGCCTCTAAGGTGTCGGCGAGCTCCGGGAACCGGACCTCCTCGCCCTCGCGGTAGACTCGATCTCCAACATAGAAATTCCTGCGCGTCTCGTCGGTGAGCCTGAGCACTTCTTGGGAGACCTCGAACCACATAGCGCTGGTCTTAGAAAGCGCGAACCCCTCACGGGCAAGCCGGACGGCCGGAGCGAGTGCCTCACGCAGGGTGAGCTTGCCGTGCCGGCGCAATAGGAGCTCCCAGCCGCGCAAGGAGCCCGGGACGGCGCAAGAGGCAGCCCCGACCACAGACTTCACGCCCGCGCCGTACTTGAGCATCACGGTCGTCGGGTTCCCCCCGGCCCCGAAGGCGGAGGCCGGCAGGCCCTTGCCCGGCATGCAGTCGTAGTAATCGATGAGCTCCACTCCACCGACGGGATCCCCGTTTGGGTCGGCATCCGGCGGCCGGACGAGGGCGAAGCCACCGCCGCCGAGACTGCTCAAGAGGGGCTCGGTGACGCTGACGGCAGCGGCAGCGGCGACGCCGGCGTCGGCGGCGTTACCGCCGGCTCTGTAGACCTCAGCCGCGGCTCCGGCGGCGTAGGGGGTGCCTGCGGAAGCCGCAAAGGTCGTTGCTCCGGTGGAAAGCCCAATCGAATCCATCATCGGCTATTATAGATTGAGTGTCCGCCGCCGGTCTTGATGTTCGGTATCGTCTCACATAAACCGAACTTACGCGTGTTTTGTCCCGGCTGTTCGTACTTGTTCCTAGACGCATTGGTGTAGCGGGGTAGCATAAGGGCATCCGCGGCTCGTACGAGGGTTGGCACTGAACACCTCCCTGTCGGACGCTCTGGTCTCTGCGCTTCGATCTCGATGCATTAAACTTATACGGCGTAAGCGCAACGAGCACTCTAACCACCGTTACTTACGATCGTAAAGTAAACACGCTCTTGGGGTACTATCGCGGATCGTTGCCTCTGTTATTGGCTATGATACTCTCGATGAGTCGCTAGCGGAAAGGGCACGGTCTTGCACGAAAGCGTGGGCAGAGCCGGAGAAGGCGCCAGGGACGGGCTGGCGCGGTTTAACACTGCCTCCGAGGAAGAGATCAGGAACGCCGCGGTGGCCGACGTCTACTTCCACCGCACGATGGAAGTCCTGCGGGCCCGCGGGCTCGAAAACACCCCCGTCCACATAGAGGTTACGTACAAGACCTCTGACGAGGAGGAGTGGTTCGTCGTCGCTGGCCTCGACGAGGTAGCCGGGCTGCTGGAAGGAATCGAGGCCGAGGTGCGAGCCGTGCCGGAGGGTACGATCTGCCGTCCCAACGAACCGATCTTGACGCTTTCCGGTCCCTATCAGGCCTTCGCCGAACACGAAACAGCCATCCTAGGTTTTCTTTGCCAGGCCTCCGGGGTGGCCACCGGGGCGGCACGGTGCAAGATAGCAGCGGGCGAGCGAATCGTGATCTCCTTCGGGGCGCGCCGGATGCACCCCGCGATCACACCCATGATAGAGCGTGCCGCCTACCTCGGGGGCTGCGATGGGGTCGCCGTCGAACTCGCCGCCGAACGCCTGGGTATCTCCGCAACCGGCACTATCCCCCACGCCCTCGTCCTCATCCTGGACTCGACCGCGGAAGCAGCCCGCGCGTTCGACGAGGTCATCGCCAAGGACGTACCGCGCACGATCCTCATAGATACCTTCGACGACGAAAAATTCGGGGCGCTCCTGGCCGCGCGTGCCATCCCTGACTCGATCTACGCCGTCCGGTTCGACACCCCTGGCAACCGCCGTGGCAACTTCCGGGACCTCATCCAAGAGACCCGCTGGGAACTCGACCGCAACGGCTTCGAGCACGTCAAGATCTTCGCCTCTGGCGGTATAGACGTGGAGAATATCCTTCACCTCAACCCCGTTTGCGATGCCTACGGTGTCGGCGGCGCCATCGCCAGCGCCCCCATGATCGACTACTCCTTAGACATCGTCGAGGTCAACGGCGAGGAGCGCTCGAAACGCGGCAAGCGCGGCGGCAGGAAACGCCTCCTCGTGCTTGAGGATGGCTCTCGTAAGGTCGTGCCCGCCGAATCCGAGGTCCCGCCAGGAGCGAAGGATCTGCTGCAACCCCTCGAGGAGCTGTACGCCTCCCCGCCCGAGGTCTCGGCTTTGCGCGAACGAATCCTAGCCCAGCTTGCAAGGGGCGATTTCGCCCTGTAGGGAACGCCT
>JALZFK010000164.1 GCA_030861585.1 Actinomycetota bacterium
CCTAACTATGGAGCACCTCGACCATGTTGCGCACGTCGTTGGCGCTGTACTCCAGGTCTTCGCGCTCCTCTTCGCTGAGGTCCAGCTGGATGATATCCTCGATGCCCCCAGCCCCGAGCTTCACCGGCACCCCCACGAAGAGGTCCTCTAAGTCGTACTCGCCCTTTAGGTAAGCCGCGCACGGCAGGATCCGCTTCTGGTCCAAGAGGATCGCGTCGGTCATCTCTACGCAAGCGGCGGCGGGAGCGTAGAAGGCGCTACCGCTCCCCAAAAGCTCGACGATCTCACCACCGCCTCCTCGGGTCCGATCCACGATGGCGTCTATGCGGTCTTGGGGCAGCAGCTGCGTGATCGAGACCCCGCTCACGGTAGCCATGCTGGGCAAGGGCACCATCGTGTCCCCGTGCCCGCCCAAAACCAACGCAAACACGTCACGCACCGACGCCCCTACCTCCTGGGCGATGAAGGTGCGGTAGCGGGCAGTGTCGAGGATGCCGGCCATCCCCACCACCCTCTCCCTGGGGAAGCCGCTGGTCTCCAGGGCCACGTGGCACATGGCGTCCAAGGGGTTGGCAACCACTATTATGATGCACTCGGGGGAGTGCTCCGCCAGCTGCTCGGTGACGCTCTGGACGATCTCCTGGTTCTCGTTTAGCAGGTCCTCGCGGCTCATCCCCGGCTGGCGGGGCTTGCCGCTGGTTATGATCGCCACGTCCGAGCCCGCGGTGTCCTCGTAGTCGTTCGTGCCGACGACGTTGGAGTCAAAGCGGAGTATGGGGCCGCTCTCCATGATGTCCAGGGCCTTGCCCTGGGGCAGGCCTTCTATAATGTCCACGAGCACCACGTCTGTGTAGTTGCGCTGGGCGAGGTGCAGGGCGATGGTGCCCCCTATGTTGCCGGCCCCTACCACCGTCACTTTGGATTTCCCTGCCATATCCCGACTCCTCCTCTCGCTCTCTAGCACTACGACGTAGAATTCCCTTCTCTTACCGTTTTTAACCCTGCAACACCGATTTACGGGTATACCAGCGTACGTACCGGCGAGGAGTACGACTGGCCCTGCCTAATACCAAGTCCACCTACAGCATGTACCTCCCCTGCTGAGACGTTCCAGGCGCGGGGGTGCGGATGCTTTGCTGTAATTCTCGGAGGACGAGAGGCAGCTCAGGCACAAATCTTGGGAACCTTTCACAGACCGAAACAGGTCGGAGATGGTCCTCTTGGATAAGGGGGTTTCGTTCGTTGCTCAAAAGGGCAATTACATATACCGGCACGATCTCTAAAGGGAAGGAGGATTTTGTGGCGCAGACAGTTACCCTCATACCGGGAGACGGCATTGGGCCGGACGTAACCGGGGCGACCCAGGAGGTAATAGATGCTCTCGACGTCGGCATCGAGTGGGAGGTAGTTGAGGCCGGCGGGGAAGTGGTGGAGGAGCAGGGGGCGGAGTCTCCCCTGCCGGAGGAGGCCTTGGAGTCCATCCGGCGCAACAAAGTCGCCCTTAAAGGGCCGCTAACCACACCGGTGGGTGGGGGCTTCCGCTCGGTAAACGTGCTCCTGCGTACCGAGCTCGACCTGTACGCCAACGTACGGCCGAGCCGGACCTTGCCGGGCTTGGATCTGCCTTTCGCGGACGTGGACATCATCGTCTTCCGCGAGAACACCGAGGACCTCTATATCGGCATCGAGCACACTATCGGGGATGTCGCCGAGTCCCTCAAAGTCATCACCCGCAAGGGTTCCGAGCGCATATGCCGCCTCGCCTTCGAGCAGTCGAAAGAGCTGGGCCGCAAGCGCATCACGGTCGCCCACAAGGCCAACATTTTGAAGGAGACCGACGGCATGTTCAGGGATGTCTTCTTCAAAATCGCCGAAGAATACGAGAACGACTTTGAGGAGATAGACGACGTCATCGTCGACAACATGGCCATGCAGCTCGCGCAGAAGCCGAACGAGTACGACGTGCTGGTCGCTCCCAACCTCTACGGCGACATCCTCTCCGACGAGTGCGCAGGTTTAACCGGGGGTCTGGGGTTGGCCCCGGGCGCGAATATAGGGGATGAGATCTCCGTCTTCGAGCCGGTGCACGGGTCGGCGCCCAAGTACGCCGGGATGGACCGGGCGAACCCGTTGGCGACCATACTCTCGGCGAGGAACATGCTCGATCACCTGGGCCTGGAGGAGGAAGGCCAGAGGGTGCAGAGAGCCGTAGAGGAGACCCTCAAGAACCCCGATAACCATACCCAGGACCTGGGCGGTTCGGCAGGCACCAAGCAGTTCGCCCAGGCCATAATCTCGAACCTGTAGAACCAGCGAAAGGTCTTCGGCGAAGACCCTTCACGAGGCTCGGCGCCTGGCGCTCCGCGAGCGCTTTCTCTAGGTGTAGGAAAGGGGACGAGCACCGCGCTCGTCCCCTTCTCGTTACGCCTTAACGTTCGGTTAGAGGGACGTAGTCCGCTTCGCGGGCGCCGAGGTACATTTGACGGGGACGGACGATTCTCAGGTCCTCGTCGTTCATCCACTCCATCCACTGGGCTATCCAGCCCGAGGTGCGCATCACGGCGAACATCACCGTGGAAAAGTGAATGGGAAGCCCTAATGCCTCGTAGATCACCCCAGAATAGAAGTCCACGTTGGGGTAGAGCCTACGATCCGTGAAGTACTCGTCGTCCAAGGCCCTCTTTTCGAGCTCCCTGGCTATGTCCAAAAGGGGGCTCTGTTCGCCCGAGGCCTCCAGGACCTCGTCGATGTGGCCTTGGATGATCCTGGCGCGCGGGTCGTAGTTCTTGTAGACCCGGTGCCCGAAGCCCATCAGCGGCTCGTCGCCGTTCTTGACGCCCTCCAGGAAATCCCGAACGTTGTCGGTCGAGCCTATTCTTTCGAGCATTTCGACCACCTGGATGTTCGCCCCGCCGTGCAGCGGTCCGTAGAGCGCGGCGACGCCCCCGGTGATCGCCGTGTAAGGGTCGGTCAGGGCGCTTCCGACGGTACGCACCGTCGCCGCCGAGCAGTTCTGCTCGTGGTCGGCGTGCAAGATGAAGAGCACGTCCAAAGCCCTCTCCACTCGCGGGTCCGGCTCGTATTTGACCTCGCTCATCTTGAAGAGCATGTTGAGGAAGTTGCCGGTGTAGGAGAGCTCGTTGTCTGGGTAGATGTAGGGGAGCCCCAAGGAGTGGCGGTAGGCGAAGGCAGCCAGAGTGGGCATCTTGGCGATCAGCCGCACCGCCGCCATGTGCCGCTCGTGCTCGTCCTGGATCTCCCTCGCTTCCGGGTAGAAGGTGGAGAGCGCTCCCACGGAGCCGAGGAGCATGCCCATCGGGTCCGCGTCGTGCCTGAAGCCGCGCATGAAGTCCTTGATGTTCTCGTGCACGAAGGTGTGGTGGGTGACCTGCTCGACCCAGTCGTTGTACTCGTCCTCCGTCGGCAGGTGGCCGTAGATCAAGAGGTACGCCACCTCCAGGTAGTTAGAATGGTCGCAGAGCTGGTCGATGGGGATGCCCCGGTACTCCAGGGTGCCCTCCTCGCCCCCGATGTAGGATACGGAGCTTCGGCAGTGCGAGGTGTTCGAGAGGCCTGGGTCATGGGTCATGAGACCGAAGTCGTCTTCTGAGACCTTGATCTGCCTAAAGTCCATCGCCTTAACGGTGCCCTCGGTGATCTCGATCTCGTAGCTCTCGCCGGTGCGGTTGTCCGTTACGGTAAGGCTATCGGCCTGTGTGGCCTCGCCGTTCTCCGTCGCCTGCATTTTATCGGTAGACACTTGTTTACTCCTCTCTACTTTCTTCCTTTACGGGAGGCAGCTTGCCCTCGCGCCCCAATCCCCTCAAGCGCTCGTAAGCTCAATTATTACCCAGAATAAGACTCGCTAAAAGGGCACATTAGTGGTCTGGGTAGTTGCTGGAGCAAGCTTCTTAGATGCGTGAACCGAGCCCCAAGGTCCACGGTCACTGGTGGTAGAACAGAGCTCCACCCGGAGGTATCTCTTCCTTTCCCTCCACGTCTCCGACGTCCCTGTACCGAGGGAGGGTTGCTATTTCTAAACCATTGCGTGGAGCTCGCTGGGTAAGATGCCGGACACGGGCAGTTGTGCAATAAT
>JALZFK010000170.1 GCA_030861585.1 Actinomycetota bacterium
CTTCAGGACATCACCGGCCGCAGGCAGGCGGAAGAGGCGCCAGCGCGGCTTGCGGCTATAGTAGAGTCCTCCGACGACGCCATCATCGGCAAGACGCTTGAGGGAGTCATCACGAGCTGGAATCAAGGCGCCCAGCGAATGTACGGCTACTCGGCGGAGGAGGTGGTAGGCAGGCCGATCTCGGTCCTGGTGCCACCCGAGCGCCCCGATGACGTACCAAGCATCTTGGAGAAGATCCGGCGCGGGGAGCGTGTGGAGCACTACGAGACCGAACGAGTCTCCAAAGACGGGCGACGACTGCACGTCTCTATCGCCGTCTCCCCGATCAAAGACCCCGAAGGTCTGGTGGTCGGGGCATCGGTCGTCGCCCGCGACATCACCGAGCGTAAGCGGGCGGAGAAGGTAATACAAACGCGGGCTCGCCAGCAGGAGGCCGTCGCCGAACTCGGCCTCCGAACGCTCGCGAAGGAAGATGCGCGGGCCGTCATGGACGAGGCAGTCACCCTCGTTACCCGGGTCCTGAACGCCGAGTACTGCAAGGTCCTAGAGCTACTCCCCGGCCGGGACGAGTTGCTGTTGGTGGCGGGCGTAGGCTGGGAGGAAGGGCTGGTAGGAAGCGCCACGGTGGGTGCGGGCCTCGACTCCCAGGCTGGCTATGCCCTGCTCTCGAGCGAGCCGGTGATCGTCGAGGACCTGCGTACGGAGAGCAGGTTCGGGGGGCCTCCCCTGCTGCACGAGCACGGCGTGGTGAGCGGCATGAGCGTCATCATTCACGGGCGGGAGGAACCTTTCGGCGTGCTTGGCGTACACACCGCCGAGCAGCGGACCTTCAGCAGAGACGACGTGTACTTCCTGCAGGCCGTCGCCAACGTACTGGCGGCGGCGGTCGAGCGGAGCAGGGCGGAGGTGGCGCTTATCGAGGTCAGGGAGGCCGAGCGCAGCCGGATAGCCCGCGACATGCACGACGAAACTTTGCAGGATATCGTCTACGCCCTCAGGGAGATCGACGCGCATCGTCTTCTCTCCGAAGGCAGCGAGCAGGGTGCTGCCCTCGAGGAGGCCGCGAATGCCCTCCGGCGCTCGATCGCGGGTCTGCGTGGCGCCATCTTCGACCTGTCATTGGCGGGAGGGGACGAGGACGGGGGCTTCGTCGAGCGGCTCGAGTCGCTCGTAAGGTTGAGCCGCCGGAGTTTACCGGACCGCGAGATAGAGCTTTCCGTCGAGGGGAGCTTCCCCCGTTCGCTGGGCAAGAGGATGCAAGTGGAGCTTCATCGCATCGTGCAGGAGGCGCTGGCGAACGTGCGGCGCCACTCGGGGGCGGGCCGCGTCTCGGTGGCCGTTGGTGCCTCTGGGGGCAAGCTGTGGGCCGAGGTAGCAGACGACGGGCGAGGGTTCGGCCCGCAGACGCCCGCCGGGATGGGGACCAGGGGGATGCACCAGAGGGCCCGCGCCCTCGGGGGAAGCTTAAAGATCGAGAGCGAGCCGGGTAAGGGCACCAAGGTGCGCTTTGAGATGCCCCTGTCTGCGGACGGCGGGGAGACGAAACCGGAAGAGGCGATCCGCGTCCTGCTGGTAGAGGACCACGCCTCCTTCAGAGAAGCCGTCGCTTCCGTCTTCGAGCGGGAGCCGGGGCTTGAGGTGGTGGGGCAGGTGGGGTCGCTGGCTAAGGCCAGAAAGCTGCTCGAGGACGGGGCGGTTGAGGCGGACGTGGCGATCGTGGATCTGGGGCTCCCGGACGGCTATGGCGGAGACCTGATCAAGGAGCTGCGTGCGGTCAACCCGCGCGCACAAGCCCTCGTCCTGAGCGCTAGCCTCGACCGGGCCGAGGTAGCTCGGGCGGTCGAGTCGGGGGCTGCAGGGGTTTTACACAAGTCGGCCGAGATGGGCGAGGTGATGGAGGCCGTGCGGCGGGTGCGGGCGGGCGAGACGCTGCTGTCCCTGGACGAGGTCGTAGAGCTGCTAAGGTTCGCCGAATCGCAGAGGGAGCAAGAGCAAGAGGCGCTCGAGGCCATAGCACAACTCACCGCTCGTGAGAAGGAGGTGCTCCAGGCTTTGGCCGAGGGCTTAGACAGCAAGGAGATCTCCGAGCGGCTAGGCATCAGCACTACGACCGAACGCAACCACGTTGCGAGCCTCTTGGCCAAGCTTGGGGTGCACTCGAGGCTTCAGGCGCTGGTTTTCGCCGCGCGCTATGGCGTGGTCGAGTTCCGTTGATCCCCCGCTCTATTGTAGGCTGCGAGGGTGCTATTAGTATCGACCACGGCGGGTGCTGCTCGGCTTCTGGTGCCTCAAATGCCCTCGAAGAAGTCTTGGTCTTGGAGGTCTTGGGCCGCCGTACCCGGCTCCTCCGTGCAGCCTTGGATCCGTCGTAAGGTTCGGGTCCGTTGCGCCGCCAACCCTGACCCTTCCCAGACCAGCTGTACGGTTTTAACTCGGCGGCGCGGAGGCTGAGGAGGGTAGCCTCGACTTCTTTGGGAAGCTCGAGCCGGGGCGCGACCTCTCCGACTCGGTAGACAGCTATCGGGCACCTTCTGGTTAAGTATAGTTAACTATTCGCTAAGTTATGTTAATAACCCTTGAGCTCTCCGCTGTTGTGTGTCATTACTGCGGTGGGCGATCTACAAAAGATCGCCGCACAAAATAGAGGGGGGTAACAATTGAGGAAGTCAGTGTTGCTGGGGGCGATGCTTGCCATGGTGCTGCTTGTCATCGTCCCCGCCTTAGCGGAGGATGCTCCTTCTGGCCCGGATG
>JALZFK010000172.1 GCA_030861585.1 Actinomycetota bacterium
CAGAGGGTCCCCAAGACCGAGAGCCAGGGGCGCGTCCACACCTCGACGGCTACGGTGGCGGTGTTGCCGGAAGCGGAGGAGGTCGAGGTCGAGATCTCCCCGAACGAGCTGGAAATCGACGTCTACCGTTCGAGCGGACCCGGCGGCCAGAGCGTGAATACTACAGACTCGGCGGTCAGGATCACGCACAAACCCACCGGGCTCGTCGTGACTTGCCAGGACGAAAAGAGCCAGCTCCAGAACAAGGAGCAGGCCATGCGCATCCTCCGCTCGCGGCTCCTCGAACGCGAGATGCGCGAGCAGCAGGAGCGCGAAGGTGCTCTCAGGCTAGCCCAGGTCGGGACGGGTGATCGCTCGGCGAAGGTGCGCACCTACAACTTCCCGCAAAGCCGGATCACCGATCACCGGGTCAACCTGACCTCCCACGACCTCGAGGGCACTTTAAACGGCGATCTCGAGGAGTTCACCCGCGCTCTGGCCGCCAAGGAGCGGGCCGATAAGCTCGCCGCCGAGGCCGCGGGAACCCGTAGCTAGGAGATAGATGCAGACCGCCGCGCGCGGCGCCCGACAACTCGTGCAAAATACCGCCGAAAGGCTCGCATGCGCGGGGGTCCCCGAACCCGTGGCCTCCGCTGAGGTGCTCTTGGCCGAGCTCTTAGGCGTGAGGCGAAGCGAGCTGACACTCCGCGAGGAGCTACTAACCGACGATGAGGCAGTGCTCTACGAGGCTTGGATCTCACGCCGCTTGGTTCGCGAACCCGTTCAACGCATCCTGGGCTACGCCTACTTCCGCAACCTGCGTTTGAAGCTCGACGAGCACACCCTGATACCGCGCCCCGACACCGAGAACGTGGTGGACGCCGTACTCGAAGCCGTGGATCGCCGGGCCGACTTTTGCCGTGTCCTGGACCTTGCCACCGGCTCCGGCGCCATCGCCGTCTCCGTCGCCCAAGAGTGCCCTTACTGCGAGGTCCACGCTACCGACCACTCGGAAAGTGCTTTGAAGAACGCCCGCCGCAACGCGGCTCGGACGGGGGTAACGGTGCGATTCTATAGGGCAGATCTGGCCTCTGGCCTCGATGCTTTGGCGGGCAGCATCCAGGTGCTGGTCTCTAACCCGCCGTACATAAAGAGCGCGGACATCCCGAAGCTCGCCCCCGAGGTTCGCGATTGGGATCCGCGCAGTGCTCTCGATGGAGGCCCGGACGGCCTCGACTTCTACCGACGCATCTTCACCGAAGCCGCGCCGCTGCTGGTCGACGGGGCAGATGTGGTGCTGGAGGTGGGGGACGGTCAGACCGACGCAGTGCTGGAACTGGGAGGACGTGCCGGTTATGAGCCTCTGGGGACGCAGCCGGACCTTACCGGGACGGCTCGGGCCGCTCTACTGCGCTGGGGTTCGGGGTGAAGCATGTACCCATAGGGGAGACCGGGGAGCTGTTGCGAGGGGGCGGGGTGGGTCTCGTGCCGACGGAGACCGTCGTCGGGCTCGTGGCAGGGGAGGTTGGACTTTCACGGCTTTTCGAGATCAAAGGCCGCGATCCCGACAAGCCCGTCGCTTTGCTCTGTAGTTCCGCGGAGGAAGCTTTCATGCGCTCTCTGGAGGTTCCGCCGTTCGCACGCTTACTGGCCGACCACTTCTGGCCCGGCCCACTTACCCTAGTGCTCGACGCTCGGAGCGGAACCGTCGGCGTACGGGTTCCGGCGCACCCCGTCGCCCGGGCGGTGCTCGCCGGGTACGGGGAACCGCTGTACGCGACGAGCGCGAATCCTTCCGGAGAGCTCGCGCCACGCACCCTGGAAGGCGTAGATCCGGCGGTGTGTGCTGCCGTAGACTTCGTTGTCTGGGGCGATCCGGGCAGCGGTGAGGCTTCGGCCGTAGTGGACCTCTCGGGAGGGAGGATCCGCGTTCTTCGTCCCACCGCAGAGCTCACGGAGGAGCGGCTCCTGCAGCTGGCGGCGGAAGTAGTAGAAGGAGGCGGCCTAGCGGCGTCTGGGAGAGAGGAAGCGGTTTGAGGGCTTTGCGGGGAACGTTTATACTCTCTCGGCTAAGCAACGGTCTCGGAGCTGCGCGAGGGAACGCGCGAAGATACTACTACGCGGGCGCAGACCGTTCGATAGCCAAACTACGCGTTCACGCGGTGGTACGCGAAGCACGAGATTGCCTACTGTAACGTTCCCACGGCCCGCGCGACGAAGATTAAACCTAAAGCGGAGGTAGAGTTGATAGATCCGTATACTGAGGTTGACTCTGAGGTTCAGGAGGCGCTCGATGGGGAGCTTGAGCGTCAGCGGACGACGATCGAGCTCATAGCCAGCGAGAACTTCGCTTCGCCGGCGGTGTTGGCGGCGCAAGGGTCGGTTTTGACCAACAAGTACGCCGAGGGTTATCCCGGCAGGCGTTACTACGGCGGTTGCGAGCAGGTAGACAAGGTCGAGACGT
>JALZFK010000185.1 GCA_030861585.1 Actinomycetota bacterium
GAACGTCCAAACCATCAGGCGCTACGCGCCGGGTCTGATCGGCTTTCAGGAATTGCAGAGTGGGAACCTGGATACGTACCGAAAGAGCTTGCCCGAACACGACCACCTGCTAGGGCCTAGGGCCGGCAACGAGGCCCCCCACGAATTCAACGCCATCTTCTTCGACCCAAGACGATTCGAGGTACTCGATTCGGGCGGGTTCTGGATCAGCACGACCCCGGAAAGATACTCCTCCAGCTGGCGAACGAGATCCATTCGCTCCGCTACCTGGGCCAGTCTGAGATGTCTGAGCACCAACTTATCCTTCTTGCACGTGAACACGCACCTCGACCACGTGAGCGAACCTGCCCGCGTCGAAGGGAGTAGGTTGATCCTACGTAAGATAGCAAAGATCCAAAAAGGTCAGGAGAACCACCTCCCGGTTATAGTCACGGGAGATTTTAACTGCGCCCCCGGGTCCCTCCCGTACCGTAACTTTACGGAAGATGGTTTCATGGACACCTGTCTCGCCGCCGGTAATAGGGATGCCGAAGACGCGTATACCTTCCACGCGTTCAAAGGGACGCGGTACTCTACAGCGCGTCACGGCTGCGAGTCGGGGCGCATAGACTGGATACTCCTCAAAGACCGTCGGCAGCTTATCCGAACGAAGTCGCAGCTGATCGTGCGAGACTGCCACGAGAAGTCCGAGGTATATCCGAGTGATCATTACCCTGTGATCGCCGAGTTGGTGCTAGCCGGTCATGACGGCGGTGAAGCCAACAGCCTTGATAAATCGTCGAGTCAGATCAAGAGATAACTGTCGAGCGCCGATGCCGACTCTTTGACCAGGAACATCGTCCCCTCGTAGAGGGCGGTTACCCTCGCACCACACGCGATGAGGTCGGTGCGCCGCTCCTTCACCCCTTCGGTGCGTTCGTCCGCGAGGTTGTGCTCTTCTTCGAAGGGAGCTTCTGAGAGGTCAAGGAACTCGTCGGGCATGCCGAACCGAGAACACAAGCGCTCCGGAGACGCCAACCACGGTCTCTAGAGCTGCCCGATCTTCGAGCACCACGTCCGGTGCGAGGATTTCTCTAAATTCTTCCGAAATTTGTTCAAAAATAACCTTGCACCAAAAGTCGGAGTCTGGCGCTAAAGATGGTAGTGCGATTCTGGATAAACCGCCACCTCTTGTGGTCGCTTGTAATTCATGTGCGAGACCCTCAAAAACGCTTAAGTTACTCCTCTAAATCGACGATAATAGCTCAAAATAGTAAGGCTATTCCCAGGAGGGGGGAATAATGCGTTCTGAAGGTTCTACAGGACCACCCAGGGCGATGAATCGTCGAGACTTCCTCAGGTTGAGCGGAGTTGGGATCGTGGGTGTGGCGCTCTTCGGGGTGACGGGCGAGATCCTGGCCCAAGCTTCTCCGAACACTTCCCTTGTCGCGGAGTTCGAGGAGGCTGCTAAGGAGTACGACGTGCCGGTGGAGCTGCTTCTCGCCATAGGCTACGTAAACACCCGTCTGGAGATGCCTCCTCCGGAGGTTAGCGCCTACGAGCCTGGGAACCCCCACGGACGCGGCGCCTACGGGATCATGCAGCTCGTCCAAAACGACACCGCGGACACTTTAGGCGAGGCATCGAGGCTGACCGGCATCCCCGAGGAGAAACTCAAAACCGACCGCAGATCCAATATCCTGGGCGGAGCAGCGCTTTTGGCGGAGTCTCAGGGGGACAAACCTGCCCGTCTTGGCGACTACTTCGGGGCGGTGGACGGCAAAGGGGGACACGGCAAACCCTACGCGGCGGTGGCCGGGATCGGGGCCGGCGGGCTCTTCGCCGAGCAAGTCTTCGGTACGCTAAGGAGTGGTTCCTCGGCGACGAACGAGGAGGGCGAGCAGATCGAGCTGCCTTCCCGGGAGGAGCTTTGACCGGCGGCCTCTTTTACCCGGCGAGCTCCAACAACTACACCGCGGCCAACCGCCCCAATTCCGACCCGATAGGCGGGATAATCATCCACGTAGCCCAAGGGTCCTGGGCGAGTGCCCTCAACTGGTTCCAGAACCCCGCCTCCCAGGCTTCGGCCCACTATACCGTCCGCTCCTCGGACGGCTTCGTCGGCCAATCAGTCTTGGAGAAAGACATCGCCTGGCACGCGGGGAACTGGAGCTACAATCGTGCCAGCATAGGCATAGAGCACGAGGGCTTCGTAGCAAATCCGGCCTGGTTCACGGAAGCCATGTACGACTCCTCGGCCTGGCTTTGTGCCTACCTCTGCTACAAGTACGGTATACCTGTGGACCGCTACCACATTATCGGGCACAACCAGGTGCCCGACCCATACGCCCCGGGCCAGTACGGGGGCGTGAGCAATCATACCGACCCGGGTTCCTACTGGGACTGG
>JALZFK010000189.1 GCA_030861585.1 Actinomycetota bacterium
GGATGCAGCAGATGCTCAAGGAACTCCAGAACGAGGAGAAGAACATCATCCTGTTCATCGACGAGTTGCACAGCATCGTCGGGGCCGGCGGGGCCGAAGGTGCCGTCAACGCCTCGAACATGCTCAAACCTGCTCTCGCTCGCGGCGAGCTGCAGGTCGTCGGCGCGACCACGCTCGACGAGTACCGCAAGCACGTCGAGAAGGACCCGGCTTTGGAACGCCGTTTCCAGCCCGTGCTCGTGGACGAGCCGACGGTGGACGAGACCGTGGCTATCCTCTTCGGTCTCAGGGACCGCTACGAGGCGCACCACCGGGTGCACATCTCCGACGAGGCGCTCATCACCGCCGCCCAGCTCTCCGATCGCTATATAAGCGACCGCTTTTTGCCGGACAAGGCCATAGACCTTCTGGATGAGGCCGCGGCCGAGGTCAGGTTGCGCTCCACGGTGCCGCCGGTAGACGTCAGGCGGATCGAGGAAGAGATAGCGGGCCTCGAGCGCGAGAAGGAGGACGCCGTCAGAGCCGAAGATTATGAGCAAGCCGCGGACTTTAAGCAGCGCATAGAGCAACTCAAGGCGGAGCTCGACCAGCAGCAGCAGGGCTGGGCCGGCAACCGCGAGTCGAACGCCCCCGAGGTGACGCGTGAGGACATCGCCCGCATCCTCGAGGAGTGGACCGGGGTGCCCGCGACGAACATCGTCCAGGAAGAGGCCGAGAGGCTCCTCAGCCTGGAGGACGTGCTGCACGAGCGGGTCGTCGGCCAGGACAAGGCCGTCAGCGTCGTCGCCGAGGCCATCCGTCGAGCGCGGGCGGGGGTCAAGGATCCCAAGCGGCCGGTAGGCTCGTTCATCTTCCTCGGGCCCACGGGCGTCGGGAAGACCGAGCTCGCGCGGACCTTGGCCGAGTACCTCTTCGGCGAAGAGGACGCCATGATCCGGATAGATATGTCCGAGTACCAGGAGAAACATACCGTCTCCAGACTCGTCGGCGCGCCTCCGGGCTACGTCGGCTACGAGGAGGCCGGGCAGCTCACCGAGCAGGTCCGCAGGCGGCCGTACAGCGTGGTCCTCTTCGACGAGATCGAGAAGGCCCACCCGGACGTCTTCAACACGCTGCTTCAGATCCTGGACGACGGACGCCTCACGGATGCTAAGGGCCGGACCGTGAACTTCCAGAACACGGTCATCATTATGACTTCGAACGTGGGGAGCCAGCACCTCGTTAGCGATAGACAATTCGGCTTCACGGCACGTGATGGCGTGGACTTCCGCGAGACCGAGCGACGGGCGAAGGACGCCTTGGAGCGGTCCTTTAGGCCCGAGTTCCTCAACCGGATCGACGAGATCATCGTCTTCCAGCCGCTCACCAAAGAGGATGTGCTCAGGATCGTGGACATCATGCTCCAGCGCTTGAACAAGCACCTCGAGAGCCAGAAGGTCTCCATCGAGGTTACGCAAGCAGCTAAGGAGTTCCTCGCTGAGGAAGGCTACGACCCGAAGTTCGGCGCACGTCCTCTCGCCAGGGCGATCCGCCGGTACATCGAGAACCCGCTCTCCAGCCGCATAATCGGTGGCGAGTTCGACCCGGACGACACGGTCGTCGTGGGCCTGTCCCAAGACGGGCGCGACGAGCTCACCTTCAAGACGAAGGTGGCCGCAACGCAGCAGTAAGGTTCCTACAAGATTCTTCCACGAGGAGCTCCCCGATCGGGGAGCTCCTCTTTTTCTCACGGGTGTTGATCTTCCGCGGTTCTGCTTTCGGGTGGCGACCATTTACGCTTGGATAAGCTCGAACTCGTTGCCATCCACGTCTTTGAACTGCGCCCGCATTCCCCACGGCTGTTCGGAAGGCTCCTCGGTGAACTTCCGCGCCACGGCCTCGCAGTTCCTCGTAAGTGGCTTGGATGTCGTCGCACTCGAAGACCATGTTCCTCCAGGTTCCGATGCGGTCTTCGAGACCGGGCGGCGTGAACAATACCAGGCGGGTGCGTTCCCTAGGACCCGGCCACCGGAAGCGCCAACGGCTGCCTCGCGGCATACCTGGTAGAGCACAAGTACTTTGGAGAAGATTCCGTAGATACGCGGGTTGAGCAGGGGTATGACCTCGGTCGACCCTCGCTGCTATATTTGAGGGCGGAGAAAAGGGAAGACGAGATAAACGTCTTTGTCGGCGGAAAGGTGCAGATGGTGGCGAGAGGGAAGCTTTTGTGAGCAGGAAATCTATCTCATCCAGGACAGTGGAGATCACTAGGTGAAACCGCCTGAACGTTATCTAGGATCTCTACTGGGCTTGGCCACCGGAGACGCGCTCGGAGCGCCTCTGGAAGGCCTACCACCTGGGTCGTTCGTGCCCATTGAGGACATGATCGGGGGTGGTTTTCACCACCTCAAGCCGGGGCAGTGGACCGATGATACCTCCCTAGCATTATGCCTGGCGGAAAGCCTCATCGAGAAGCGCGGTTTCGACCCGATTGATCAGCTCGAGCGGTACGTGTGGTGGTTTAGGGAGGGACACCTGAGCAGTACGGGGGAATGCTTCGGCATCGGCAACACTACCATGGAGGCCCTCTTGCGGTTCGAGGAAACGGGCGAGCCCTACGGCGGCTCGACGGACCCGAACAGGGC
>JALZFK010000191.1 GCA_030861585.1 Actinomycetota bacterium
CTTCGGGCACCTCGGGCGATTCGTCGCCGATGGCGCCGAGCAAGGCGATCATACGGAGGTAAGACTCGGCCAGCCTGAGCATCTCCGGATCTTCGAGGATGAGCTGCTCGACCTCGCGGTTCTCCTCGGCCGAGAGCTCGCTCGCGGCGTAGGCCCCGATCTTCTCCAGGATCTCCCAACGGTCCGACCCGATCACCGCGACTTCTCCTCCTCGGAGAGCGCCATGAGTAGGGCGGCTCGACCCCTGCTCACCCAGCCCTTCGCCGTGCCGTTGGGGACGTCGAGGATCTGCGCGACCTCCGCGTAGCTCAGCCCCTCCATGTGACGCAATATCAGCGCCGCTCGGTGCTCGGCCCGCACCCGTTCCAGGGCGCGTAGGAGCTCTTCGCGGCGTTCCCCGGCGACGGCGGCGTCCTCGGGGTCGTCTTCGTAGCTGAGCGGGACGGGGAGGTAGGAAAGCTCGCTATTGAGCTCCCATGCCTCCCGGGCTTGCTCCTTCCGGCGTGTGCTCAAACAGGTGTTCACCGTTATCTTGTAGAGCCAAGTACTAAAAGCGCTATCGCCCCTAAACTGCTTTATGTTCCGCCAGACCCGGATCCAAACTTCCTGGCTGGCGTCCTGGGCATCGTTGTAGCCCAGTATTCGCATAGCTACCCGGTATACAAGCTCGGAGTGTTCTCGGACCAGTTGCGCGAAGGCCTCTACGTCGCCCGTAGCGGCTCTCTGCGCTAGGTTGTGATCCGTAAAGGTCACGTAGAAGGCGTCCTCCGCTACGCTGCCGCTACGAACGGCTCGCTACCAGCCTATCGTTTGCCCCTAAGATAACAGACTTTTCTATGCTAGGGCACAAAAGGCGACCACGCTGTACCCGAAAACACACAGGAGAATACCCGATACCATAACAGAATTGTCCCTGCGACGGCCGAAATCGTTGATGGCGTGAAAGTGGGCACAGAAAGGAGGTAAAGACATGCCGTATAGGATCATCGGAATTCTGTAGCCATCATACTGGTTATCGTGGTGCTGTCGCCTCTGGGACTTTTGTAGCCATCCGTCGCTTTTGGAACTTATTCAAGCCTGCGCTGTAAACGAGCGTAGCGTCGAGAAGCGAGAGGAGGAGCCTATGGGCAAAGAGCAGCCGTCAGGACAGAGGCGAAGGGCCGATTGAAGGAAGCCGTCGGCGCCCTGACCGGCGACGAAAACAAGAGGGCTGAGGGGCGGTTGGATCAGAACAAGGGTATCGCCAAAGAGAAGAAGGGTACGCTGAAGGACCTCCTCAAGCAGCCGAGGCAGCGCTCTCAGAAGGCGCCAGGCAAAGGGTCGAAACCCTCAGAGCTCCGGTTCGAAAGGGGCGCGGGGCGCTTGCCATGTTCGAGATACGGCTCGCCTTCGTGGTCGCCCCAAGGACGCTTCTTCTCAGATACCTACAAGTCGTTGACGAGCGCGCGACTTTTGCGGTGTTCGGCGCGGTGAACGTCAATCGGTCCCTACAAGACGAGAAGACCGAGCAAAGATCCTAGGGAACGCCAAGCAGAATGCGACATTTCTTATTTTTCATGAGGAGTGGGATGTGCCCAGAATAGGGATACGCAGATGTGACGGGGAAGGCGCGGTGGTCGAGCTTAGGGGCGAGTTCGGCTGTGGCACAACCTGGAGGATCTGCGGGAGACCTTGAGCGACGCAGTGGCGCTCCGACAGCCAACGCTGGTGGACCTCTCCGAGGTAACCTTCCTCGATATGGTGGCTACCCGAGAGCTGGCAGTTCGGTTCCAGCTTTACGCCCATTACCTGACGCTGTACAACCCTCCTGGCAGGTAAAGGCGAGCGTGGGAGCGTGTGGGTTCGGGGCGTGCCTCGGCTTTCACACCGGTGCGGACGGGGAGCCACCCCCAGGCTCCATAAGTAGGGACTGTCCGGAGAGAAGTGCGTCTAGAACAGCCCGAGCCACACCTTCCACGGGGCCGCTAAAGGCGCCTGCAAGGCGCCCTGCTTCGGGTCCGTCTTCGAGCCCTCAACGATAGACACCGTAAGAGGGTTTGCGCCAAGAGCTTAACTCCTGCACCAAAAGCGCCGGGGTGCAGAAATCCGGGCGAAGGAAAGAACTGGCCGGGTAGGGCGTTAAGGAAGAAGCTGGACTACAAGAACCCAAAAGGTACGTAGCTTTGCCCGGCCAGGGTGGCACGTTCCCTGGAGAAAGCCACCGCTTCGAGTATGCCGCCCTATCTTAA
>JALZFK010000211.1 GCA_030861585.1 Actinomycetota bacterium
TTTCTCTGCGTCGCATGGGCCACGATTAATCTCCCAATCTCGTATCTGATGTATCTCAGACCCTCCTACTACGTCCCCATGAACATCCGCACGACCGATTCCAGGTCACATAAACGCCGCTTTCGTAGCGAGCGATAACCGGCAGGAGCGCCTCTTCTCCCTAACGACCGCTCGGGCTCCGGGTACCCGGAGCCCGAGGCGTCGGAGGCCTACTCGCTAGATCGGCGGAACCTCTGGAGCTTCCAGCATTCACTCGGCCTCGCCCGCGACGGCGGCAGCTCCCTCGAGGACCTCGAAGGTGAGCCTGCCTTCTTCGACGCCTACCGCCACCGTGTCGCCAGGACTGAGTGATCCTTCCAAGAGCATCCGGGAGAGCTGGTTGTCGACCCGGCGCTGGATGGTCCGTCGCAACGGCCGTGCCCCGAACTCTGGGTCGAAGCCTTCCTCGGCCAACAGCCCCACCGCCTCGTCGGTGAACTCGACTTCGATGTCTTGGGCGCGCAGGCGTCTCTGCGTTCGATCCAGCAAGAGCCGAGCGATATCGGCTATCTGCTCCCTGGTGAGGGCCTTGAAAACGATCACCTCGTCTATGCGGTTCAGGAACTCGGGCCTCAAGGTGCGCCTGAGGATCTGCATCATGTCCTCTTTGAGCTCCTCGAAGGACTCGTTTCTCCTCGCGTGTGCCTGTATCCTCTCGGCGCCCATGTTGGAGGTCATGATGATCACCGTCTGCTTGAAGTCCACCATGCGGCCCTGGGAATCGGTCAACCTACCGTCGTCCAGGATCTGCAAGAGGATGTTGAAGACGTCTGGGTGCGCCTTCTCGATCTCGTCCAAGAGCAAGACGGAGTACGGACGCCTGCGAACCGCCTCGGTGAGCTGTCCGGCCTCCTCGTAGCCGACGTAGCCCGGAGGGGCGCCCACGAGCCTAGACACCGTGTGCCTCTCCTGAAACTCGCTCATGTCTATGCGCACCATCGCCGCTTCTTCCCCGAAGAGCGCCTCGGCCAGCGTACGCGCCAGCTCGGTCTTGCCGACGCCGGTGGGTCCGAGGAAGAGGAAGCTGCCTATCGGGCGGTTGGGGTCCGAGAGCCCCGCCCGGGCCCGCCTTATTGATTCGGCGACAACTTCCACGGCCTCCTCTTGGCCCACGATCCGCTCGTGGAGCTGCCCCTCGAGCCTGAGCAGGCGCTCGCGCTCTTCTTCGGTTAGCTGGGAGACGGGGATGCCGGTGGCCCTGGAGACGACCTCGGCTATGTCCTCGGCCGTCACCTCGACCGCCGTCCGGCGCCCTTCTCTGGCCTCTTTAAGCTCGCCCCTAAGCTCTTCCATGCGGTTCTTTAGCCCCTGGGCACGCTCGAACTCCTCGGCGGAGACAGCCTGGTCTTTCTCCCTTTGGAGACGTTTTACCTCGTTCTCGAGCTCCTTGGTATTCTGCGGCTTGGTCTTCGAGCGCAGCCTGACCCGTGCCGCCGCTTGGTCCATGAGGTCTATAGCCTTGTCCGGTAAGAAGCGGTCGGTGATGTAGCGGTCGGAGAGCTCGGCCGAGGCGATGATCGCCTCGTCGTCGATCTTGACCCGGTGGTGAGCTTCGTAGCGGTCCCTGAGGCCAAAGAGGATCTGGATGGTGTCATCCACCGTCGGTTCGCTTATCAGGACGGGCTGAAAGCGGCGCTCGAGGGCAGCGTCCTTCTCTATGTTCTTGCGGTATTCGTCCACCGTGGTGGCCCCTATACAACGCAGCTCCCCACGCGCCAAAGCGGGCTTTAGCATGTTCGAAGCATCCATCGAGCCCTCGGCGGCGCCGGCACCCACCACCGTGTGCAACTCGTCGATGAAGACGATCTGATCTTCGCCATGTTCCCGGATCTCGTCTATGACCTTCTTGAGGCGTTCCTCGAATTGGCCCCGGTACTGGGTGCCGGCAACCATACCGGAGAGGTCCAACGCCAAGACCCTTCTTCCGGTCAGTGTTTCGGGCACCTCATCGTTGACGATGCGCTGAGCGATGCCTTCCACGATCGCGGTCTTGCCCACGCCGGGATCCCCGATGAGCACGGGATTGTTCTTGGTCCTCCTACTGAGCACCTCGATGGTCGTCTCGACCTCGTCCGAGCGCCCGATCACGGGGTCTAGCTTGCCCTCTTTGGCCATCTGGGTAAGGTCCCGGCTGTACTCGTCCAGCGTGGGCGTAGCGCTCGCCTGCCCTCGCGCGGCGCCGCTAGCAGTATCCACACCGCGCACGACCGCTCCCCGGAGCTTGGTGTGTGAGAGCCCAAAGCGTGCGAGCAGGCGCCCGGCCTCCGATTCTTCATCCCTCGCCAGCGCGAGCAGGACGTGCTCGGGACCGATGTAAGAAGAACCCAGAGCTTGGGACTCATCGTAAGCGGTCAAGAGCGCCCGCTTGGCGTCCGGGGCCAAAGAAGGAGATACATCCGTGCGCCCCCCCTTGCTGACCTCCTCCTCAAGCTGGGCCCTGAGGGCATCCGGGTCCGCATCCACGCCTTCGAGCACCCGCCGCACTACCTCGTCTTGCAGCGCCGAATGGAGGAGGTGCTCGGTGTTCAAGTCCAAGCTCCCCCACTCGGCGGCCTGCTGTGCTGCCCGCTGCAACAGCTCGCTGGTAGAGTCGCTGAAGAACTGGGTTATGTCCACCTGCTCGGCTCCTCGCCGCCCGGACGTTGCTGCTCCTTCTCCACCTATGGGAATCCTGCGCGGCCCTTCCGAGGCGTCGTCGAAGAACCTATTGAAGAAATCATCAAATAGGCTCCCCCCTTCCCCGAAAGGCGAACGCCTCC
>JALZFK010000225.1 GCA_030861585.1 Actinomycetota bacterium
ATAAACCTTTCTTTGAGTGGGGAGAAGGATGCGCACCAAAAACGGGGGAGCCTGTTGAAAAAGTCGTTGTCGGATGGGCGGTGGTCCAAAATGAGCCTAAAACATTACGAAATATAGTTCTTAACCCCTAAAACAGAGGTCAGAAAAGGACGGCTGCACTGTTTTTGGTACAGAGCAACAGCGTTAGCGCCAACGGGCACAACTTGTCACCCAAGTATTTACTTAGGCGTAAACTTCGCTGATCCTCACTTCTACGCACGGCTCGGTGCTCAACACGCGCGGGCTAAGGTTGAGGCTTGACTCTTGTCGGTTCGTCAGGCCGAACTACGCGTCCGTTACTCGCGGCGGTACGCGGCGTTGACGCTCGAACGCCACGCGAGGAGGTCGTCACGACGCTTGCCCAGCTCTTCTCTGCTACGTTCGCTCGCGAGGTTACGCTTCTCTAAGGGGTCCTTCGACAGGTCGTAGAACTCCTCGGGTTGGTCATCGTAGTGGTAGATGTACTTCTCGTTGCCTCTTATGCTCGCCAGGCATTTACGCTCGCTGATGCAGCTGAACCTCAACATGCGCTCCGCGGGCAAAGGATGCAGGAGCGAATAACCTGGGTATTCCCCGTTTTCTACCTTGTAACCCAGCATCTCCACGACTGTCGGCAGGACGTCGATCTGGCTAGAGAGCCCTTTCACCCGCTCGCCATTCTGGAACCGCTTGGGATCGTGGATGATCAGCGGGACCTTGAGGCCCTCGTCCCAGATGGTATCGCCGTGCATGTCCCGGCCGTGCTCTTTGAAGCCCTCTCCGTGGTCGCCGTACAGGACGAAGATCGTATCCTCGTAGAGCCCTAACCTCTTGTACTGGTCGAAGAGGTTCTCCAGGAAGTGGTCCAGGTACCGGAGGCAGTTCTGGTAGCGGTCGTACTCTTCGTCGTCGGAGAAGTGTTCATACCCGTAGCGGTTGGGGACGCATTCGTATCCGTAGTGCCCTGTGCCCGTAAGGTATTGGGCCAGGAAAGGCTCGCCCTTATGCTGGCTGAGCCACTGCTCGCTGGGGTCTAGCATGATGTCGTCCTCAAAGCCGAAGGTGTTTGTGATCTGGAAGCCATCCTGGTTCATGGTCTCGGACGAGTAGAACTCATCGTAGCCGAAGTTCCTTACAACGTCCCCGAAGTTGTCCATAGTCTCGGAGGTCGACATGAAGTAAACGGTGCTGTAACCCTTCTCCTTGAGAAGTCCGGCGAGGCACCGGGCCGGTATGCCACCCGGTTCGAACTCCGGTCCCGGGTACAGGGGTGGCTCGACCCCGCAGTTGACCGTGACGTTCGCCTTAGAGGTGCGAGGAACGGTCGTGTAAGCCCGCTCGACGAGGAGGCTCTTCTTGGCCAGGTCGTCCAGGAAGGGTGTGGTATTTAGGTCTTCGTTGTAGGGCGTTACCGACTGCGCCCGGGTCGACTCCAGGTGGATCAGCACGACGTTACGCTTCTCGGCGCCCTGGGAGGACGGCGCGAGAGTGGCATACTCGGCCGCATTCACCAAGTCGGCAGCACCGACATCCGGGCTAACCTCCTCGGCGGTCGCCTCCTGTACCCCCGTCAGGACCACGTTGACAAACCGGTCCCGCGCGAACGATTTGCCGACCCCCGCCGAGTCGGATCCTACCAGGATCGAGAGCGAGACGAATCCCAGCGCCAATAGCCACAGCCCAACAGGACCTAAGAAAGAGGCCCTAGCCACCCCGGCTGAAGACGACCTTCTCCTTCTTCTCCTACCCGGCCGCCACCACCACTCCACGGCGCCCGTCAGGAGCCAGGGGCCGAAGATAGCGTATAGGAGGGCGCCGAAGAGCAGTCCCCAGGCCGAGAGCGGGACGTCCCGGGTTAGGATCGGCACGATCTCCTCGAACTTGGGTATCCACTCGGCGATGGTAGCGTAGTCCAGCGTCGTGCCGTTGTCGCGCAAATACTGGTGGGCGCAGGTGTTGACGAGCACCACAAACATCGTTATCGCGTGGAAGAGGAAGACCACCGCCCAACGTAGAGGCCCTCTGCGTATAGCGGCGAAGAGCCCGATCCAGAGCAACACGTACCCAAGGTTGAAGAAGACGTCCGAGCGCATCAGCTCCAGGGATTGAGCGAGCCCGTGTTCCTCGCCGCCGCTGGGCTGGGAAGCCGCGACATCCGAGGCTTTAAGCGCCAGGTTGTAGAGAACGAAGGGCACCAGGAGGCCGAGCAAGTAGACCCACTCCCTGCGACTCAGAAGCCCCCTTGAGAAGCCCAAGACGTTAATCCTTTACTCTCCATGCCCGCAAAGCGCAGCGATTTTACAAGTTTCAACGAATTTTTAATAGACCCTGCCGATAGTCCGGCAAGGGTACGCAAGCATAAACGGGCACCGATAGGGACCGGAAAGGAGCCGTAGCCTTAGTACCGGTAGTCCGAAAGGGATGTTCTCAGGACAGACTTTCCTACGAAAGCCCACAACGTACGGCCGGCGTTGCACTGCGGGAAATCTGTCTCGCCCATCTCTAGTTAGCGAGCGGAGGAGGCAATCAAGCTCAGCTGCTCGCCAGCAGGCGTTCTCGCCACCGTCGCATGGCCCGCCTGCGCGCCTCCCGGTCCGTGTGGTCCAGCACCAGTACTTCGTCGAGGTGGTCCATCTCGTGCGGCATCATGTATGCGTCCGGTAACCTCGAACCTTAGGGGCCGCCCCTCGGCATCTTGGCCCGAGACCACGACCCCTTGCCACCGCTCGGCCTCGACCCCGATCCCGGGTACCGAGGAGAGGCAGTCCCGATATCGATCATCGTCTCCGGTGTTGTCTCTTCTATGAGCGGGTTGACGAGCACATACTCCTCGCCTTCCATCCCCACAACGAAACGTGCTTGAGATGGCCGATCTGATTGGCGGCGAGCGCTGCCCGCCTGCAGCGTATTTAACATCCCTTCCGTCAGGCGCCTCAAAAAGTCGTCGAACAACGCGTCCGGCGCCGCCTTCGATCTTAAACCGGATCCCCGAACTGCCTTATCTCGAACGCCACTGCCCAACCTCCTCCAGGATCACACCGACCGAGCGATAACCTTCTTCCGGCCGTAACTGGGTAGCACTGCTTTTGCCATCGCTGCTCCCCGATACCTCGCAAGTTGATGGCGAGGGTCGCACAAAACCCGAACATTCAGCTCGCCACTCTCCGAGCCGAGAGCTTGCGGCCGGTGAGGGCGAGGGTGACGAAGAAGAGGGCGGTAGCAACGAGGATAATGGCGGCTCCCGAGGCCAGGTCGAGGTAGTAGGAGAGGTAGATCCCTAGAAGGGCCGAGAAGGCGCCTACGACCACGCTGGCCAGGATCATGTGGTGAAACCGGCTGGTAAACAGGTAGGCCGTCGCCGCCGGTGTCACCAGCAGGGCCACTACCATGACGATGCCGACGGCCTGTATAGCGGTCACGATGGTAGCCCCGAGCAGGGCGAGCAGCAAGTACTCCAGCGCTCGCACCGGGATCCCCGTCGCAGCGGCGACTGTCGGGTCGAAAGCCACGAACAGCAGCTGGCGGTAGAACGCCCCCACCAGCGCGAGCACGACGAGTCCCAGGGCTGCTATGGTCCAGAGATCGCTTTCGGTTATGGAAAGCACGTCCCCGAAGAGGTAACCGAACAGATCTGTGGTATAGCTCTCGACCCTACTGATGATCAAGATCCCCAAGGCGAAGGTGCCGGAGAAGAGCACGCCGATAGCCGTATCCGAGCTCACCCGCCCCCGCTGGCTTATGGCCCCGATCCCAAGAGCCGTGGCCAGGGCGAAGACGAAGGCGCCCAAATAGATGTTAGCCCCCAGCACGAACGCCAACGCGACCCCACCGAAGCTGGCGTGGGCCAGAGCGTCCCCTATGAAGGCCAGTCTCTTCAAGACGACGAAGCTGCCCAGGATCCCGCAGATGGTCGCGACCAGCACCGACGCGAGCAAACCCCGCTGCATGAATCCGAATTCCAAGGGCGCGAGCAGGTAATCAACCACGATGTTTGGGGTTACCATCCTCTACGGTTATCGTGCGACCCCCAATCTCGAGGACCATGAGATGGCTCTGGTAAGCCTCGTTCAGAAGCTCCGGGGTGAAGACCTCCTCGGGCTTCCCCAAGGAGACCACGCGCCCGTTCAGTAGCAGGGCCAGGTCGAAGCGCTCGGCGACGCAGGAGAGGTCGTGGGTCGTAACGACCACGGTTTTTCCCTCGCCCTGCAAGCGGTGCAATAAGTCGAATATCTCGTGCTGCGAGGGGGCGTCTACCCCAGAGACCGGCTCGTCCAAAAGCAGCACCTGCGCCTCTTGGGCGAGCGCCCGCGCTAGGAAGACCCGCTGCTGCTGGCCACCGGAGAGACCGCCGATCGGGGTGTCGGCGAGTCGTTCCATCCCCGCCGTCTTGAGAGCTTCCCATACGAGTTCCCGATCACGAGCTGTCGGTCGGCGGAACGGCCTCATGGAGGGTACCCGCCCCATCATCGCCACGTCGAAGGCGCTCACGGGGAAGTTCCAATCCACGTCCTCCCGCTGCGGCACGTAACCCACGAGCTTGCGGACCCGTCGGTCGACCCATCGGCCCAGGATCTCGACCGTGCCCGTCTGCGGACGCACCAGCCCCAGCATGGCCTTTAGCAAGGTGCTCTTCCCCCCGCCGTTGGGCCCGACGACCCCCAGCATCGCCCCCTTAGGAACGGAGAACGTTATTCCCTCGAGGGCGGGGCGCCCGTTGTAAGCAACGCTGAGGTTCTTTATCTCTAAGGCTTTGTTCATTTAGCTCAGGGCTTCCGTTATGCGGTCTATGTTGGTCCGCATCATGTCCTCGTAGGTGTCCCCGGCGTCCTCGTCCACCAGAGTGTCGGTATACAGCTCGTACACCTCCACGTCCGCCTCCTCGGCTATGGTCTCGGCTAACCTAATATTGAACTGTGGCTCCGTGAAGACGGCCGGCACGTCTTCCTCCTCTATCCTTCGCACCACTTCCGCAACCTCGCGGCTGCTGGGCTCCGCGTCGGGATTCTGCAAGATCACATCTACCAGCTCGAACCCGTAGGCCTCGGCGAAGTACGGGAACGCGTCGTGAAACGTAACCAGCTTCCGCCGCTCCTCCGGGATGCTTTGGGCCCGCTCCCTCACGTAGTTGTCCAGTTCCTCGAGCTCGGCCAGGTACTCCTCGGCGTTCGCCTCGTACTCCTCGGCGCCCTCCGGATCTACCTCCACCAGGGTGTCCCGAAT
>JALZFK010000230.1 GCA_030861585.1 Actinomycetota bacterium
GGACCGCGACCTCCCCGATGCCGCTGAGGGAGATTTGCTCGCCCTCATGGGTGCGGGCGCCTACGGCTTCTCGATGGCCTCCAACTACAACTCTCGCCCCAGGCCCGCCGAGGTCCTCGTTCGGGGCGACCGCTGGTCGGTGGTGCGCGAGCGTGAAAGTTACGCCGACCTGATCAAGGGCGAGCTCATACCGGCGTTCCTGTGAAAAACGTGAAGTGCCGAAAAGCAGTTAACCTCCGGCTACGGTTACGGCGACTGAGATGTGAAGGTGCTCGCCGAAGTAGCGAAGTGTCTATCTACCTACTGGCAAGACGCTTAGCAAGCACGCAAATTCATGAGCTTTTTGAGGGTTTTCAGCCAAGAGATTCGACGAAATAATCGGGGTGTAATCTTTCCCCGGTAGCCCGCTCCACGGTAGTCTGCCAATCGTCGCGGGCGCCTGGTCCGAAAATGGCTTCGAGCAGGTAGCGGCCGGCCAGCTCGCTCATGAAGAACGGGCCACCGACCACGTGCTTTTCGAGGTGATTCCTGAGCTGGGCGGCGGTGAGGTGGCCCAAGACGTAGTTGTGATAGTAGACCGGGGCTATCGCTATATGTATTTTGGCAGCCCAGTCGGGCTCGTCACGCTCGGGCGGACGATCCACGAGCTGTATCTCCTCAGCGAGGTCCCACCACAGTCCGGTCAAATCTTCGCGGTCGGGGTTCTCGTAGAAGGCTTTCTCGAAGCGGTACATCACCGATGCCCAGCGGGTGAAGACGAGCTTGTCTGCACGGCTACTCCACAGGAGGCGTTCGCGGTCTCTCTGTAACTCTCCCTCGGGAACTTGAGTGACGGCGGAGATCCAGGCCGGATCGTTAGCCAGAGAGCCCATCATAAGGGCGATGGCCTCGGTGGAGCTCGTATGGGCCACGGTGCGCAGCAGGTAAGGTAGGTTGGGATCTATGTGCTTGTCATAAACGGCATGGCCGAACTCGTGGAGCATGGTATCCATCCAGTAGGAGTCGGGCCTGATGTTCGCCAGAACCCGCACATCGTAGGGGTACGAGCGTCCCACTCTTAAGCAGAAGGCGTGCTGATCCTTGCCGGCCCGCTCGTAGAGGTCGCTCTTGGCCAGGACATCCCGGACCTCCAGGCCCAGGTTGTCGTAGGTCTTGCGGGTCAAGGCTTCAAGGTCCTTATCCCCGAAGTAGCGGTCCACGTCTAACCCGACCGCCGCATTTGCCTCCGAGTTCGAACCCGGCATTAAGCTGGAGTCATCCGCTCCAAGCGCACCTCCCGAGTCCCGGCGGGAAGCCGAGCGCGGAAGCGCAAGCGCGTCGTGTTTGCAACTCTGGAAGAACGGGTCCGAATAATGCCAAGGCATGACGGCCTCGACCTCGAACCTCTCCCTGAGCCCAGCGTCGAGCTCCTGTTTGAGGCTTCGGAAGGGAGCGTTCGTCGCGATTTCGAGGTCATCCATGATGCGGGCAAGGTCGGCGACGTCTATCTCTTGGAGGACCAGGGAGCGGACGTAATGGTTCTCGTAGCCCTCAGCGCGTGCGAGCTCGTTGCGCAGGCGCGCGAGCTCGCGCACGACGCCTTCGACCTTCCGTCCGACACTCTTCGACGCTTCCCAAGCCTCGCGACGTAGAGTCGAATCGTCGGAGGCACGCAGGATCTGCCGCAGCTCGTTCTCGCTGGCTTCTTTGCCCCCGACCAGACCCCGGTGGTTGCCGTAGATCGCGTTCGCTTCAGCCTCAAGCTCCTCGATACGCCGGAGCGTCTCCTCGTCGCCCTGCCGCCCAGCGAAGGTCTCGTAGAGGATCTCGACCTGCCGCCTCAAGATGGAGCTCTCGAGAGCGTGGCGTCCCTCATACCAGCCCTTTACCAGCTCGTACTCCTCCCTGTCGGCGAAGAGCTGGTTGTAAGCCATCCCGGCCCAGACGAGCTCATCTTTAGCCTCCTCGGTACCCGTGGTCGCGAGCCTCCACCAAGCCTCGCTCGATGCTTTCTCGGCGGGCGCCAAGCGCTCTTCGAAAGAGGCGATGAAGTTCTGTATCTCGGCTGAGGAGGGCGTCACGCCGCTGTTCTAGGGATAGGAGGAATCAGCGACGGTCGCGCCAGCGAGTACGGGTGCGGCGCTGGCCGAGGT
This sequence comes from Actinomycetota bacterium, assembly GCA_030861585.1. Taxonomy (GTDB): domain Bacteria; phylum Actinomycetota; class Rubrobacteria; order Rubrobacterales; family Rubrobacteraceae; genus Rubrobacter_F. Next base: position 2,133 of record JALZFK010000230.1, read on the forward strand.
AGACCACGGCGAGCAGCGCCACGATACCGAGGGTAGCGGACTGTACCAACCCAGGCGGTCCACCCGAGCCCCCGACGATGAGCGTGGCCACGAAGACGAGCGCCACGCCAGCCCATCCGGCTGCCTTGTAGGCGAAGTACGCCCCCAAAAGCCCGACCAGGGAGTACAGGATCCACATGAACGGCGCCAGCGCGAGCGTCCATAACGCGGGGCTTGGGGGCAAATCTATCCCGACGGCCCAACGACCGATCTGCCCGACCGCGATGAGCGCCAGAAACGCGCCAACGAAGCTCAAGGCGCCGGTCTTCCAGGTGACGGGCTCCGGGTCGAAGTCGTGTGGCTCGTACCAGCGACCCTGACGCGTAGGCGCCCTGGAGCGCTTCTCGCCCGCGCCCGCTCGGCGGCCAGAACCATCGGGGGCCTCTTCCCTGCGGAACCTGTTGCGCAAGCGCTCGCCGAGGCTCGGCCGGCCGTCACCTCCGCCACCGCGGGACTCGCGCTCGTGGCGCTTTTGGGAGAGCTCATCCTCCAGTTTGTTCCAATCCACGTCTATGACCCCGGCTAGCTGATCGGCTGCGTGGGCAAGATCCAGGGCCTCATCGTGCCGGCGCCGACGGTTAGGGTCCGAGAGCACGGCGTGCGCCTCCTGCAAGCGGCTGAACTCGGCTTCGCTGCCGCCCGGGCGATCCGGGTGGCGGTCCTTGGCGAGCTTGCGGTAAGCGTTCTTGATCTCGGATCGGGACGCGTTGCGGGGTACGCCTAAGACCTCGTAGTAGTTGATCTGATCCGTCATCGTCCCTTTATTCTAACCCATGAGCAAGCTCCCCGGAGGCCTCATTTCGTCATCATCGAAAGCCTCCGAGGGCATGTTCTACCTCCTCCCGACACCCACAGTCGGGCTCCTCTTCGAGGGCCTCCTTAAGCGCCGTCTCGGCCATCACGCCCCCGATCTCGCCAAGTGCCCACGCCGCGTGCCCCCGTACTAGCGGCGATGCATCCTCGCGCAAACAGCGGACGAGCGCCGGGACAGCCTCTTTTAGCTTCAGGTTCCCGGCGACCACGCAGCAGTTTCTCAAAAGCCCCGTTCGCCCGGGACGGGTGAGGGGCGTCTCACCGAAGTGGTCCTCGAACTCTTCGTCGGCCCTGATGTCGAGCACCTCCGTTATCTCTAGATACGGCCCACCGCCGAAGTTCGCCGAAAACTCCGGCCAGCGGCTCACGGTCGCCTTACGCTTGTTGTACGGGCAGACCTCCTGGCAGACGTCGCAGCCGAACGCCCAGTCGCTAACCGCATGGCGCAGCTCGCGCGGTATCTCGCCCTTGTTCTCGATGGTCAGGTACGAGATGCAGAGCCTGGCGTCTACCACGCCGGGCGCCTTTATAGCGCCGGTGGGGCACTTGTTCATACAGCGAGTGCACCTGCCGCAGGTGCCCGTGCCCTCCGCGTCCGGCTCAAGTTCGAGGTCCACAATCAAATCCGCGATGAAAAAGTAAGAGCCTATATCGCCGTTGATGAGGCACGAGTTGCGCCCGAAAAAGCCAAGACCCGCGTGCTGGGCCGCCGACCGCTCCAAAAGGGGCACCGCATCCGTGAACGCACGGGCCTTGATCCTGCACCCCAAAGCCTCCTCAAGCTCCGTCCGTAAGGAGCGCAAACGTTCCTTTATGACCGTGTGATAATCCCTGCCCCAAGCGTAGCGAGCGATACGCCCCCCGCCGCTCACGTTCTCCGGATGCTCCCCAGGATAGTACGAGACACCCAAAGAGACCACGCTCCGGGCGCTCTTCTGCAAGCGACGCGGGTCCGAAAGAAGCCCCACCGGGCGGCGCATGTAGCCCATGTCGGCGGCCATCCCGGCCTCCTGCCACTCTTTTAAACG
>JALZFK010000284.1 GCA_030861585.1 Actinomycetota bacterium
CGCTCGTTGGCCAGGCAGAACCTCTGGATGCGGGATGCAGGCAAGGATCTTGAGACCTTCGGGAGCGATGGGGAGGACGTAGTAGATGGCGGGGGAGAGAACAAAGGTACCAGCGCATGACACCTCGGGACGCATCGGCGCGAGAGGTACAAACCAGGTTACTGTCAGGGGGACACGGAAGGGCAGCCGGACCGGCTTCGATGCCGGAGGACGCGGGAGGCGAGGGGGAGAATCGAAGGTCATATTGCTCCCTCAAGGGCGCTCGGGACGCTCGAAGGTGCCGAACCGGCCATCGAAGAAGAAGGCGGTGGGCCACGGAAGGCTTCGTTTGATCTTGGGGGTGGCAGCGATAGTGTGTCTCTCTTTGGGGGCTCGAGCGGCGCAGTTGAGCGTCGTGGACGACGATCGCTACCAAACGTTCGCCGGTGAGCAGGCGGGCAGCGCGACGGGGGACGATCGGCTGGGGCGGGGCTCGATAATTAGCGCAGACGGCCGTCACCTCGCGGCGAGCCTGGATGCCGCCAAAGTGATCGCGACCCCGTACCTGGTCAAAGACCCAAAGAGGACAGCTGAGGCCTTGTCCGGGGTGCTCGATTCGGAAGCTGGGAGCGCCTCCGAAATCGAGGCTAAGCTCGTGCAGAAGAACGACGAGGGCGACCTCGGTGGATACAGCGTGGTGGCAGAGAAGATCGAACCGGAGAAGGCGCGGGAGGTGGTGGGGCTCGGTTTGCCGGGCGTATCAATTGAGCCGGACGAGGTCCGAACGTATCCGAACGGGGAGATGGCCAGCCAGCTTATTGGCTATCTCGGGACCGATAATGCCTATGGTGGCGTCGAAGCCCGCTACGACGAGGTCCTCAAGAGCGGGCGAAACGTAACCCTCACCTTGGACACCGCGGTTCAGCAGGAGCTCGAAGGAGCGCTCGAGAAGGCCGCCAAAAAGTACGAGGGTAAGAGCGCTTTGGGTGTAGTTATGCGAGTCAAGGATGGGGCAATGGTGGCCCTGGCCAACACTCCTAGATTTGACAACAACGACTTTGGGGAGGCTTCGGAGGAGGTCAAACGGAATCGGGTTCTGACAGACCCTTACGAGCCGGGTTCGACCTTCAAGGCATTCACGATGGCTTCGGCACTGGAAGAGGGGGCGGTCTCCCAGGAGAGCACGTTCGTGGTGCCGGACTCGATCCCGGTCGCAGACGTGGTGATCCGCGATTCAGAACCACACGAGACGAAGGTGCTAGCCCCTAAGGGCATCCTTGAGCAGTCGAGTAACGTAGGTACGATACAAGTAGCGCAGGCCCTGGGTGGCGAACGCCTCGTGAAGCATATAAAGCGTTACGAATTCGGGGAGGGGACCGGCGTAGATCTCTGGGGCGAGGATGTGGGAAGGGTACTGCCATATGAGGAGTGGAGCGGCTCTTCCATCGGCAACATTCCCATAGGCCAAGGTATTACCGTCACCCCGATGCAGCTCGCCGCCGGCTACGCTGCGCTGGCCAACGGGGGAGTCAAGGTTGCCCCTTACGTGGCCCAAACGAGTGCCCCCCAGGAGCCCGGCCATCAGGTGATAAGCAGGGAGACCTCGTCTATAGTACGCGGGATGCTCCAGAGCGTGGTCGACGAGGGGACAGGCCATCTTGCCCAGATTCCCGGGTACACTGTGGCCGGCAAGACTGGGACCGCGCAGAAGGTGGATCCTGAGACAGGTCTCTACGGCGACGAATACGTCACTTCTTTCGTGGGCTTCGCCCCCGCCGAAAAACCTGAGTATCTCGCCCTTATAGTGGTCGACGAACCCCAGAAGGACCTCTTTGGCGAGGTCATCGCTGCCCCAGCCTTCCAAGATGTCATGAGCTTCACTTTGGGCTATTACAATGTCCCCCCGGACCGTGAGAGCACGAAAAATGATCCTCCGCCCCCCGACCCAACCCCTGCTCCGGATGCGAGGAAGGAGGACAGGATACATTGAAGCCTGTCTCCCTAGCAACGGTAGCGCGGGCCCTCGCCGGCTCTTTAAGCGGCGGCGACGCGTCGGCTACCGCGACGGGGGCGTCGGTGGACTCGCGGGCCGTGCGCGGTGGAGAGCTCTTTTTTGCGCTCAAAGGAAGGGTGGACGGTGCGGACTTCGCGCCTGAGGCGTACCTGCGAGGGGCGGTTGCGGCGGTGGCCACGAGGCCGCTCTCGGTGCCCACGGTGGTGGTCGAAGACCCTCTGATGGCATTGCAGGAGCTGGCCCGATGGAGTTTGCACGGGGAAGAAGGCCCGCCAACGATCGTAGGGATAACGGGTACTGTGGGAAAGACCACTACCAAAGATGCCCTCGCGGCCATCTTGCGATCTACCGGGCGTCGAGTGTCGGCGACAGCGGGGAATTTCAACAACGAGATCGGGCTTCCCCTCACGGTACTCGCTGCCGACTCGAAGACGGAGGTTCTGGTTCTGGAAATGGGGGCGACCCACAAGGGGGACATTGCCCACCTTTGCCGCATCGCCCCGCCCGAGGTGGGTATCCTCACCGCCGTGTCGCCGGTTCACCTGGACTCGTTTGGGAGCTTCGAAGACTTGGCCGCCGCGAAGGGCGAGCTGGCCGTAGCACTTCCCGAAAAAAAAGGAGCCCTCGTCTACCCTCTGGGCGCGCCGGAGGCCGCCACGGGGTCGGAACGAACGTTCGCGCGGCGCATAACCTTCGGCCGCGGACCTGCAGCGAACCTTTGGGTGACGGGGCTCTCGGAGCTGGAGAGCGGGCTCTCTTTTACCCTGCACGCGAGGGAGGACTCGGGAGAGCGCTCGATCCAGGTCAAAACCCCCGTCTTCGGGACCCACCTAGTCGAGCCGTTGCTCGCGGCGATGGGGGGCGCGTCGGCTTTGGGCTTGAGTCTAAGGGAGTGCGCTCGGGGTCTCCTCAGGTTGCGGCGGACGGGACTCCGGGGGGAGGTGTATCGCTTGCGGGACGACATACTCGTTTACGACGACTCCTACAACGCTTCGCCAGCGGCGGTAGCGGCGGTCTTAAGGTACGGGGCGGAACGGGCCAAGAGGCAAAGTGGGCGGTTCGTCACGGTTCTGGGCGGGATGTTCGAGCTCGGAGCTGCTGCGAGGTCGTACCATCGGGAGGCCGGGAGACTGGCAGGGGAGGTCGGCGTGGATCTGCTCGTGTGTGTGGGAGATGAGGCCCGTTGGTATGCTGAGGAGTTCCCCGGTGAGGTTGTGTTCTACGAAGATGCCGAAGTGGCGGCTAGAGAGCTCGAAAACGAGCTCAGAAGGGGCGATTATGTGGTCGTCAAGGGGTCGAGGGGTGTAGGATTAGATCGTTTGACCCGCAACTTGAAGGAGAGGCTAGCTCTTGTTTAGCGTTATCCTGGGGGCGGCGATCGCCTTCGTGGTGACCGTTTCCCTGGGGTCGAAGTTCATAGCGTTTTTGCAGATCAAGAAGTTCGGGCAGTTCGTGCGAGAGGAGGGGCCGCAGACGCACCTGATCAAGCAGGGCACGCCGACGATGGGCGGCGTCGTGATGCTTGCGGGTCTCGTCTCGGCGCTCTTCGTGGTGGCCCGGCCGAACGTGGCGACTATGACGACCCTTTTGCTCGTGTCGGCGGTGGCGGGGGTCGGACTCTACGACGACTGGCAGAAGATCTCCAACAGGCGCAACGAAGGCTTGAGCGTCCGCTACAAGGCGCTCCTTCTAACTTTGGCGGTCGTGGTGGCGGACGTCATGGCGTTGCGCTACGTGGGCGTGACGCAGAACGTTGTTATCCCCGGCTCTGACAAGAACCTGGTGCTCGGCCCCGGAATCATTGGGGTCGCACTCTTCAGCTTTCTCATGCTCCTAGTCATCGTCGGCGCGACTAACGCTGTGAATCTCACCGATGGATTGGACGGACTTGCGGCTGGGGCCGGGGCCATCGCGCTTCTGGCCTATACGGCGATCGCGTTTTTGGAGCGACAGTACGACCTGGCGGTAATCTGCGGGGCGATGGTTGGGGCGATTATCGGCTTTCTCTGGTACAACTCCCATCCGGCCCAGGTCTTCATGGGGGATACCGGTGCGCTCGCCATCGGTGGGGTCCTGGCGGTCGCCGCGATTATTACCAAGACAGAGATGCTCTTGCCAATCATAGGTGGCGTCTTCGTCCTCGAGACGCTCTCGGTCATGATCCAGTACGTCTCCTTCAAGCTCACAGGGAAGCGGGTCTTTAAGATGGCCCCCATCCACCACCACTTCGAGCTCTCGGGATGGCAAGAGAACAAGGTGGTAGTGCGGTTCTGGATTGTGCAATCCGCTTGTGCAGCCTCGGGCTTCGTCCTCTACTACTTCACCCTCTACAACGACGCCGTATGACGCGCCAGGAGCCACTCTAAAGGGTGAAGACACTCGTCTACGGCCTCGGCGAATCCGGCGTCGCTGCTGCCCGCGCCCTCGCGGATAGGGGCGAGGAGGTGGTCGTGGCCGACTTAGATGATTCGGAGTATTTGAGAAGCTTAGTCTTCGAGATCGGCCTCGAAGGCCGGCTGGGGGTGAGTCCGGAGGTCCTCGAAGAGGGTTTCGATCGCGTAGTGACAAGCCCGGGAGTCCGGCCGCGGGACGCGGTGCTCGTCGACGCCGAAAGTAGGGGTGTACCGGTTCTCTCCGAGGTCGCCCTCGGGCTCGAGTTACTCAAGGCTGAGGCCTCTCATACGAAGGTCGTAGCTGTAACCGGGACGAACGGTAAGACGACCGTCGTAGGCATGCTGTGTGCCATCTTCGCCGCTTCGGATATTCCGCATGCGGTCGCCGGCAACTCCTGGCGGGCCCTCACCGGCTGCCTGGACGAGGTCCGGGAGAAGGGCTTGCTCGTTCTGGAACTCTCCTCTTTCCAACTACACTACCTCAAGGAGCCAGGGTTCAATGTCGCGGCGCTCCTCAACGCGCGACCCGACCACCTCAACTGGCACGCTTCGTTCGAGGAGTACGTGCGGGATAAGCTGCGTATCTTCGACGGGCAGGGGCCCGGAGATCTCGCGCTGGTGAGCGCCGCCGATCCGGTGAGCCAGAATGTCGCCTGGGAGCTCGTCGCGGAGACATTAATCGTTGGGGAGGGCGCTACCTCGGTCAAAGAAGAGACGCTCTTCTTGAGAGATCGGTTCTTGATGGAAGCGGGCGATCTGTCTTTCTCGGGTCCACACAATCACGAGAACGCGCTGTTCGCGGCGGTGGCTGCGGAGAGGCTCGGCGTGGCGCTAGGAGGCATCCGGGATGGGTTACGCGGCTTCCGGCTCAACCCGCACAGGTTGCAGAGCGTGGGCGAGCGCGACGGTGTGACCTACGTGGACGATTCGAAGGCGACCAATCCGGCGGCTGCGGCTGCGGCTCTCGCAAGTTTCGAGGGGCCCGTCGTCTTGATCCTCGGTGGCTCGGAGAAGGAGACGGACTTCTCCGAAGTGTTGCCACTGCTCTCACGCTGCCGAGTGGTCGTTTGCCAGGGCGAGGCGGGACCCAGAATCTTTAGATTCCTGAAAAAGAGTGGAGTGGGGGTAGAGATCCGCCTGGTCCCGGATCTCACCTCTGCGGTGACCGAAGCGCGAGGAATAGCCTGCCCGGGGGACGTGGTGCTGCTCTCGCCAGGGTGTGCAAGCTTCGACCAGTTCGCCGGATACGCAGAGAGGGGAGCGGCCTTCGCCGGGCTCGTAGTGGCGGGAGATGCCGCTTACAACCCTGCGACGCTTCGGGCGCGAGGTAACGTCGGTTGATGACGGCGCTTCGGACGAACCTTTTCGCGGTGGCTTTGGGGCTCTCCTTGCTTGGAAACGTCATGGTTTACTCGGCGACCTCCAGGGACTACGGCACCCACTACCTGATCATGCGCTTCGCGCACTTGGCGCTCGGGATGGTTGCCTTCTTCGTAGCGAAACAAGTGCGTTACACCTCTTGGCGCAGGATCGCGCCGGGCCTCTACTTCTTCGTGCTCGCGAGCCTCATCCTAGTCCTGATTCCCGGCATAGGGGTCGAGGTCGGCGGGGCACGAAGGTGGTTTGATCTGGGCCCGTTTAGTTTGCAGCCGGCGGAGTTCGCGAAACTGGCGGTGGTTGTCTTGCTCTCTTGCGCGATCGCCCGGGTCCGCCCGGACTCGAGCTTGCCCGTGTGGCCCATGCTGGCCGTGGGTCTCCTCTTAGGGCTTGTGCTAGTCGAGCCGGACTTTGGCACCTCGGTCGTGATCGCGGCGGGCGCCGCTGGGGTTTTGTGGGCTTCGGAACTCAGGACCAGGGTTCTACTGACCTCAGGTGGGGCGGCGTTAACGGTGCTCGTCGGGTTGATGCTCTTAGCCCCTTACCGGCGCGATCGTTTTATGGCCTTCCTCGACCCGTGGAGCGTCTCGGAGGGCTCCGGGTACCAGCTCGTGCAGTCCATGGTCGCCATAAAGTCGGGCAGCTTCTTCGGGGCCGGGATCGGGGCGGGAGAAGAGGTCATCTCCGTTCCGGAGGTGCAGACGGACATGATCTTCTCCCTTATCGGCGAGGAGTTTGGCCTTCTGGGGATGATAGCAGTAATCGTAGCCTTCTCTTTTCTCGTGCTCGCGGGGTTCAGGATCGCCCTGTACGCTCCGTCGGTAATGAGCCGGTGCGTAGCGGCGGGTCTCGCCGCCATGCTCGCCGTCCAAACTACCTTCAACATGGGGGCGGCCATGGGCGCTGTGCCCTTGACCGGGATAACGCTCCCTTTTGTCAGCTACGGCGGCTCGAGCGCTGTCGTCTGCTTCGTCGCCGTGGGAATCCTCTACCGCATATCGGAGGACGGTGAGAGAGTACGTGAGGCCAAACCTCTTAAAGCCGCGATTGGCAACCCAAGGCGCGTCACGGGTCTTGATCGCCGGCGGCGGAACGGGGGGACACGCGATCCCCGCGCTCTGCGTGGCGGATAGCTTGCGCGCACGGGGGGCCGCAGTCGAGTTCGTCGGCTCGACGGCGGGCATCGAGGCTGACATCGTCCCAACAGCGGGCTACAAGCTGCACGCGCTACCCCTCGCGGGGCTCTCGGGCGGGCCCCTAGCAAGTGCCCGCGCGGGCATCCTCTTCCTCAAGGCCCTACGGTGTTGCCGCACCATACTCAAGGAATACCGCCCCGGTGCGGTGCTCGGCGTCGGCGGCTACGCGAGCGCTCCGGCCGTCCTCGCGGCAAACTCTTTAGGAATCTCTACCTTTCTCCACGAGCAGAACTCCGTCCCCGGCAAGGTCAACCGCTTCGCGAGCCGGTTCACACAAGGGATCTTCGTGACCTTCCCCGACGCCGCCAAAAATTTGCGTGATGCCCTACCCGTAGGGATGCCGACACGCGAAGAGTTTTTCGGGGCATCGAAGGATGAGGCCTTAAGATGGCTCGAACTCGAACCGCCGGTCGTCCTGATCTTCGGCGGCAGCGGTGGCGCACTCAAGCTGAACCTCGCGGCCAACGAGGCCTTCCGGGGCTCGACGCCGTACACGATCGTCCAGGTTTCAGGCAAGAGGGACTTCGGTCGCCTCTCCACGGACAACCCGCGGCACAGGATCGTCGAGTACGTAGACGAGCTCTGGTACTCTTTAGCAGCATCCGACGTGGTGGTGATGCGGGCCGGCGCCGGTTCCTTGTTCGATGTAGCGGCGGTGGGGAGGGCGGCGATCCTCGTCCCTTACCCTTATGCCACCGACGATCACCAATTGCACAACGCCCGCTACTTCACCGAAAGAAGCGCGGCCGAGCTTCTGCGCAACGGCGAGGTAACCGCCGAAACCCTTCGCGCTCGCGTCGAAGACTTGCTCGAGGATGAGGCACGCCGGAAGGAGCTGGCAAAGAACATGCGGGCCTTGGCTACTCCCGAGGCCGCCGACAAGGTAGCTGAGCGGCTGCTCGAAGCAGCGAACACGAAAGGGAGATAACCGTGAAAGTACACATGATAGGGATCGGTGGCGCCGGGATGAGCAGCGTCGCCGAGGTACTGCACAAGGGCGGAGACGAAATTACCGGCTCGGACCTCAAGGAGTCGCCGAACACCCGGAGACTTCGGGCTGCGGGCATACGCGTGTACATCGGGCATGCCGCACACCAGATCGGTGACGCCGAGGAGGTGGTGATCTCCACGGCCATCCCGTCAACGAATCCCGAGCTACTCGAGGCCCGGCGGCGGCGGATCCCGGTGGTCCCCCGGGCTGCGGCCCTCGCCCGCATCCTCGCGGGCGGACAGAAAAGCATCGCCGTTGCCGGCACCCACGGCAAGACCACAACCACGAGCATGATTACCCACGCCCTCAAGTACCTCGGTGAGGATCCCACCGCTCTTATCGGCGGCGAGTTGAACGATATCGGGAGCAACGTCGTGGCCGGAGGCTCGGACCTCTTCGTCGCCGAAG
>JALZFK010000317.1 GCA_030861585.1 Actinomycetota bacterium
TTGCCCCTTACGCCCCGTTTCCTGGTTCGCAGCAGCCCGAAAGTTAATGAAGAGGGCTTTTTGGGTATCCTAAAGCCCCGTAAACCAAGGAAAGGAGAATGAACCGTGGCTTTCGAGCTTCCGCCGCTTCCCTATGACTACAACGCGCTGGAGCCGCACATAGACGAACAGACCATGCGCATCCACCACGACAAGCACCACAACACCTACGTCAACAACCTCAACAGCACGCTCGAGGGCCGCCCCGAAGCCGACAGGAGCCTCGAAGAGCTCTTGGCCGACCTCAACTCCCTGGACGAGGACATCCGCAGGTCAGTCAGGAACAACGGCGGGCAGCACTCCAACCATAGTATGTTCTGGGAGATCATGAGTCCCAACGGGGGTGGCGAGCCTACCGGGGATCTCGCGTCCGCCATAGATTCGAGCTTCGGCTCCTTTGAGAACTTCCAGGAGCAGTGGTCGAATGTCTCGGCTCCGGGGGCGCTCTTCGGGTCGGGCTGGACCTGGCTGGTAGCCGCCCCCGACGGCTCTTTGAGTATCGAGACCACCCAGAACGGGGACAGCCCGCTCATGGAGGGCAAGCTGCCGATCATCGGCATCGACCTCTGGGAGCACTCCTACTACCTCAAGTACCAGAACGCGCGCCTGCAGTACGTAGACGCCTGGTGGAACGTGGTCGACTGGGAGGAGGCGAACCGCCGCTTCCAGGCCGCCAAGTCGTCCTGACGGACACCATATAGTTCGCGGCCACGCCCCCGGACGTGTGTTCCGGGGGCGTGGCCACTTCTCAGCACGTTGATGCTCCGCCCTTGACTAGCACCAAGCCCTTAGGGCTTCGGAGGGTGACATATACGCGACGAACGCCGACGGCACAGAACAGATCTACAGCCCACAACCCGGTTGGCGATCTCTTCCCTGACTGGGGGTAGCTCTCGGGACTTGTCGGAGGAATAACCTGATCGGCCCGGAAGGAGCGTATCGCCGCTCCCTGACCGTCGAGTCCTAACATATCTACCCTTAACCGAACCAAAAACCCAGAGGACGTCTGCGAGGGCTTCTTGCTGTATGGTTTCTGCGTGAAAGAAGAACCCTTCCAAGGGTACACTATAAGATTAGAGAAGTTTTCGGAGCGGAAGGAAAAACGTGGCTATACGTTTGGTGATAATAGGGGGAGTGGCCGCTGGCACGAAGGCGGCTTCCAGGGCCCGGAGGGTCGATCCCGATCTCGAGATAACCATTTACCAGGAGGAGCCGGAGATCTCTCAGAGTGAGTGCGGGCTGCCGTACCTGATCTCCGGCGTCGTCGGGGACCGGGACGACCTCGTCGCCCGTACCCCCGAGAAGTTCGCCGAAAAAGACGTCGAGGTCTTCATCCGCCATCGCGTCGAGAAGATGGATCCGGAGCAAAAAAAGCTCGTCGTCAGGAACCTCACGACCGGCGAGGAGTTCGAAGATTCCTACGACCGCCTCATCATCGCCACGGGCGCCCGTTCCGTACTCCTCCCCATCGACGGCGCGGACCTCGACGGCGTCTTCAGCCTGCGCTTCCTCACCGACACGGACAAAATATGCGGCTTTGTAAAGGAGCGCTCGGCGAAAAAGGCGGCCATCATCGGGGGAGGTTACATAGGGCTCGAGATGGCCGAGAACCTTGTCGAGCTCGGGATGGAAGTCTCCCTCTACGAAGCCATGGAGCGGGTCGGCGGCATCTACAGCCCCGAGGTCTCCGAAAAGATCAAGGAACAGCTCGAAGAGAATGGGGTCCGCATCTTCACCGACGCTCAGATCGAGGCGTTCGTGGGCGACGAGGACGGGCGCATCCGGGCCGTGCGATTCGCGGACGAGGAGGTCGAAACGGAGCTCGTGATCGTCGCGGTCGGCGCGGAGCCCGAGGTAACGCTCGCCGAAGAAGCGGGGGCAAAGATCGGACCTTCCAACGCGATCCAGGTAGACAAGCACCTCAAGACGAGCCTCCCGGACGTGTGGGCCGCGGGAGACTGCGTCGAGTCGGTACATCTGGTCTCGGGCGAGCCGGGTTGGGAACCACTAGGAGATACGGCGAACCAGATGGGCCGGGTGGCCGGCACTAACGCTGGCCGTGGCGAGGACGTACTCGAGTTCTCCGGCATCTTGAACACCGGCGTCTTCAAGGTCTTCGACATAGCAGTGGCGAAGACGGGGCTCTCGGAGAAAGAAGCTGAGGAGGCGGGCTTCGAAGTGGTGGCGGCTTCCGTCGAGTCCGTGAGCAAGGCTGGCTACTATCCGGGGGGCCAGTCGGCGTTCATCAAGCTCGTAGCCGACCAGGCGACGGGCCGCCTCCTGGGCGCGGAGACCGTCGGGGGGAACGCGGACAAGTACGTGGACATCTGCGCCACGGCGATCTGGGGCAAGCTCTCCTACCCAGACCTCGTCAACCTCGACCTCGCCTACGCCCCGCCCTTCGGCCCCGCGCTGAGCCCGGTCATAGCGGCCGCGAGCGTCCTCGCCAACGAGTTCGAGAAGGAGACCGAAGGCGTCCGAGCCCTGGAGTAAGTAGTCGCCCAGCGGGCTTGTCGGGAGCACCCTGGACGGCAGAGAGGTAGTTCGTTTGAGAGCGCGTGGGGAGAAGCAAAGGGCTGCGAGCGTCCAACCGCAAACCCGAAACAAAAGGCGACGAACTGTAATGCTGATGAGTTCATAAGCTCTAACGGTGATCGCGGCGAGAACGCCGAGCTTCCTCTTCGGGGGCGAGCAAGCAGCCTAGAGTATCCGCGTGCTTCTAGGCCCGACACCGTTTTTGGCGCCGGGAACGGCCGCTAATAATACTCCTCCTCCCAATAGGTCATCTCGTCGTCGAAGGCGGGCGCAAATCCCTTGGGGTCCGCGTACTCCCACGCGTATGAGTCGAGGGGCGGCTCGAGCTTGGACGGGGGAGCGGGGACGGCCTTGTACCAGCTCTCCGAGGATGGCTTTTTGTCGGAAGGGAGCTGCGGGGGCTTGGCGGCTTTGGGCTCCTCCGCTGGGCCGTTGTACCGGCTTTCTGACGACGCCGGCTTCCCTTCGAGCGGTGGCTTCGTGGGCTCCGTGCTCGCGTTGGCGGGCTTCTTGGTGTTCTCCGCCGAGCTTGTCGAGGGCGCCGGCGGGTTAACGACGCCGCTTTCGATGGGAGCATCCTCCCTATGCCGCGACCACCCGGGGTCTACCGCGACGCCCGCCAACGCCTCGTAGACGGCGAGGGAGACGTTTTGGATGACGTCACGGGCCTCGGTCTCACTAGCCCCTTTGGCGAGGACCACGAGGTAATAATGCCTCTCGATACCCCGACCATCTCCGTAGAACACGACGCCGGCGTCGCCAAAGTTCTCATCGTAAGAGCCCGTTTTGTGAGCGACGCGAACGTTGGGGGGCAGCTTCTCAGGGATGCGGTCCTCCAAAGACGTCTCCGTCATGGCGTCGAGCATCTCGCGGGAGAGCTTTTCGCTGGTGAACTGGGGATCGGAGATCTTCTCGAGCAACAACAACACGTCGTTTGGGGTCGTGAAGTAACCGGAGCGGTAGTCGGTGTATCGGGAGTTCTTGATGCCCATGTCCTCGAGCTCGGCGCTTACCTTCTCCGGCCCCAGGCGGCGGTCGAGCATCGCCCAAGCGGTGTTATCGCTGTGGTTGACGAGCCGGTAGGCGATCTCGCGCAGGCTTAAAGAGTAACCTACCGGGAAGCCATTGAGCCCACCGGAACCGTACCCCTGGATGTCCTCGGAGCGGAGGGGGATCTCCTCCCCAAGATTCAGCTCCCCCAGCGCCCCGGCCCGGTAGAGCGCCGCGAACACGGGCAGCTTGCCGATGCTGGCTCCTACGAACTCCTCGTCGCCCCGCAAAGAGACCCTCGTCCCGGAGACGGGCTCCAACACCGCGACCCCGTAAGCACCCCAACGCCCTTCGATTATTTCCTCGATCCGGTCCCGCAACGCTTCCGCATCGAAATTCGGCGCCGTCTCCGACGGGGTCGATTCCTCCGTGACCAGAGGCGCAAAGGTCCCGATGGCGTCGAACTCCTCCATAAGGCCTCCCGCGAAGAGCAATACTAACCCCGCCCCGATAAAGGCCAATAGAAGCGAAATCGAGACCCAGCCACGCCGGCCCGTGGCCCGCCTTCGGTCGCTCCTACTCCCGGAACCACCCGACGAAGTCTTTGGGTCCCGCAACTCCAACGCCAAGAACCACCCCCCGTGCCGGCCACGAATACAGCGCCCCCGCCACGCGCGGGTCACAGAGCTTTGTTTTAGCTTAACAAACTTTCGAAGAAGTGTCCGCTCGAGAGGTTGTCCTCTTTACTGGAGAGACGATCGCTGGGCGCGTTATCCTTCTGTACACTCTCGTTATCCGGTACGAACCCGAAGATATAGCCCGGGCTGGTCTCGCTGATGCTATACAAGTTCCCCTGCGGATCGAAGCGGATCCCCTCGTGCGGCTTCGAGCCGAGGGCCAGCCGAGGCACCACGCCCGGGGTCGTGCCATTGCGGTTCACGCTGGTGCTACGGTCACAGACCGACGGTAACGTGCTAACCTCTCTCTTTAAACCCCTTCCGAAAGTGGTTGCCTCCTTCGCCTCTACTAGATGCTGTGGATTGACATCTCCTCCAAAACCGGGGATAGCATAGAGAGAAGGACTTAACCCATGGTTAATTGATGGGAAACGCTGCGTTGAATGCTCGAGAAAGCATTAGGCGGCTCATCCTCCCGCTCGGGCAAGGTGCTCGTCGAGGAAGGTGGCGATCTTGGGGTAGGCGTCGAGGCGGTTTTTTAGCTTGGCGAGGCCGTGGCCCTCATCCTCGTAGAGGAGGTACTCGACCTCACCGCCGTTCTTTCGAACCTTCTCGACGATCTGCTCGGCCTCCGTTACGGGTACGCGGGGGTCGTTCTTGCCGTGGACCACCATCAAGGGGGCTGCTATCTTTTCGGCCTTGTGGATGGGGCTTATGGACTCCAAAAACTCGCGGTCCCGCTCCAAGGAGCCGTACTCGGGCTCGCGCAGGGCGCGCCGGTAGTTGCCGGTGTTCTCTAAGAAGGTGACCAAGTTGGCGATCCCCACGATGTCAACGCCCGCCGTCCACAGATCCGGGTACTCCGTGAGGGCGGCGAGCACCATGAAGCCGCCGTAGGAGCCGCCCATCACGGCGATACTCTCGAGCCCCCGCTCACGCAGCCAGTGGACGGCGTGGGCCAGGTCCTTCACCGAGTCCATCCTGAGCTCCACATCGTCGAGGTGGGTGTACGCCTTGCCGTAGCCCGTAGAGCCTCGCACGTTCGGGGCGAAGACGGCGTAGCCTCTCCCGAGGAGATACTGGGTCACGGGGGCGAAAAGGGGGCGCGACTGCGACTCCGGACCGCCGTGCACGTTCACGACAACCGGGGCGTACGTCGCGTCGGGCTCGTAGAAGAGGGCAGGGATCTCACGCCCGTCGAATGTCGGGTACCGGACGAGCTTCGGACCCCGGAAGGTGCTAGGCGGAATACCCGCGGTCGAGGAGCGGGTGAGACGCCTAGGCTCTCCGTCGGGCAGGTCCACGATCCACACGTCCGGGTTGCGATCCGGGCCAGTAAGGGTGAAGGCAAGGCGCATTGAGTCCGGGGAGAACTCGAAGCCACCGAGGATGCCCTGCGGCATCGCGGGCCCGGGAGCGCGCCTTCCGCGGCCACCGAATAGCATGAAGTCCGAGTAGCCCTCGACGTTACGGCTGACGGCGAGCCACCGCCCGTTTTCCGAGAGCTCAACCTCCTCCACGTCCCAGTCGTCAGGGGTGAGGTGCTCGATCTCTAGCGTCGAAAGGTCCAGGCGCCCCAAGCGCACGAAGTCCCCGTCCCGGTCCGTCGCGAGGAAAACGCAAGTCCCGTCCGGTGTCACCCGCGCCCCGAGAAAGCGGGCATCCCCCTCGTGCGGTGTGAGGAGCGTAGTCTCGCCGCTCCCAAGATCTAGCTTGTACAGGTCGTTGTTCACGTTCGAGTAGTGGCGAGAGACGACGAGGAAAGAGCCATCTGGCGCCCAGTCGGCTATCGTATGGTATCCGGTGGTCTTCCACACTATCTCCGGCTCCCCCGAGAGATCCTGCACAAAAACGTCGAAATCCGTCCCGTTGCGGCGTGTCGCGGTATAGGCGATGCTCTCCCCGTCCGGGGCGAAGCCGCCGAAGTAGTGGATAGCTTCGGGCGCTCGTGACAGATCCCGCTCCTCCCCGTTCCCTAGCAAAAAGAGCTGGGACCGCTCGTTGCCGCCGACGTCCATGCTGTAGACGAGCTTGTTCCCCTTCGGGGAGTAGCGGACGCCCGAGACGCGTTCCTCGTGGAAGGTGAGCTGCTCCGGCCATCCGCCCCCCACCGGCACCTCCCACGCCTGGGGGACGCCGGTGATGTCGGTCAAAAAGGCGAGGCGGCGCCCGTCAGGCGACCAGGTAGCGCCATAGGCGGCCCGGATCTTGAGGTAGCGAGCGAATTCGTAGGGCAAATGGGCTCCTGTCTTCCGAGTGAGAGAAAGATTAAAGCACACAGCCCCGCTTGCTCCAGATGCCAGGGCAACGGTTCGTACTCGGTTCCAAAGCCCTATCGCGCGCCATTCCCTCCCCACGAGGCGTATTCCTCGAAGTCGGTCAGGGACGAAATACGCCATCCAGCGCTGGCAGTTACCCAGGAGATTGGATGCTAAAGAAAACGTCAATAACGAAACATATAACGCTTACACAAATGCCGAACAGCTTGTGCTCCTATCCGTGGCGAAGTGGATTCCAAAAGGAAGCACGCTCTTGAGAGCATCGGCTCCTTCTTAAAGAGAAGGCTGTCAGAAGGTGAGTTTCGCGGCGAGGTTTACGAGCGTATAATCTGTGCGGGGTACGACGCCAGGGGAAAAGGGGTGATCAGGTGAGCTTCGAAAACGTCAACTACTTCTTCGGGCAAGCCCTCGCTGAGAGGATGTTTCACGCCGGCGAGCCCATGGCGAAGGTGGTTGCACAGCTTAAAGACACCGAGACCTCGGCGTCTCCCAGACGAGCTCAGGCGGGAGTGGAGTTCTCAACCATCAGCGGTCGGCTTCGAGAATGAAAGGTTAAAGACGTGGCCGAAACCAGGACCGAGATCACCGCCCAAGAGCCACTCAACCTGCCGGACGACGGAAAGCGCTACGAGCTCGTGGAAGGAGCGTTGAGGGAGATAGTACCGGCGGGGGCGAGACACGGGAGCGTGGCGGCGAGGCTGACGTCGCTGCTGGATCAGCACGTGAGGGCGGAGCGCTTAGGTAAGGCGCTCGCGGCGGAGACCGGATTCAGGGTCTCTCGCGATCCCGACACGGTCCGCACCCCAGACGTCTCCTTCGTAACGCGGGGATGCGTATCCCCGGCGGTCCGCCCGAAGGGTACTGGGACCTCACCCCGGATCTGGCCGTCGAGGTGGTGTCGCCGAACGATACTGCCTCCGAGGTTCAATCGAAGGTCCAGATGTGGTTGAAGTTCGGGGTGCGCTTGGTGTGGGTCGTCTATCCGGATACCCACTCCGTGG
>JALZFK010000318.1 GCA_030861585.1 Actinomycetota bacterium
CGGCCAGAACCGCGAAGAACGTCGACAGAGTAACGAGCAGCTTGAAGTACAGGGCGAAGTCGTCCACCACGTAACCATCGCCAAAGAAGCTTCCCTCGAACCTGAGAGCGAGGAGCACCGCCGTAACGGCGAAGGCAGCCAAAGAGCCCGCGGCCGCTAGACCGGCCGTGAACCCGGGGGAGCCAGGCCTGAAGACCCCGACCATGAGCACCAGCACCGAGAACAGAAATGCCACGATCTCAGGACTCAACCCGACCAAGGTTTGTGCCGTGACCACTAGCTACCCCCTATCGCGGACAGAACGATCTCGACGGTCGGCTGCTGAACGTTTATCAAGAGGCTCGGGAAGATGCCAAGAACCACGAGCAGGGCGGCGAGCGGCACAATCGCCGCCATCTCGATAGGCTCCGCGTCCTCGGCCGTCTCGAGGGCAGGTAACTTTATGGGACCGAAAATCGTGCGCTGTAGCATGTAGAGCAAGTACATCGCCCCGAGCACGATCCCCAAAGCCGCCAGGACTCCCTGTACCGGGAAAGCCGTAAAGCCGCCCATGATGCTCATGAACTCGGAGACGAAGACCCCGAGCCCCGGCACCCCCATCGCCGCCAGAGCCCCCAAAGCAAGGAGACCGCCGGCCCAGGGCATCCGAGCGGCGATGCCCCCGAGCTCGTCAATCCGGCGCGTGCCGGCGCGGCTCGCGACGATGCCGACGAGGATGAACAACAGTGCCGAGTAGAGCCCGTGCGTAACCTGCTGCATCACCGCGCCGTTGATCCCGAGGGCGTTCCCGGAGGCGATTCCGAGTAGGATGAAGCCCAATGTACCGATCGAGGAGTAGGCGACGAGCGCCTTCAGGTCCGGCTGCATAAACGCCACGAACGAGCCGTAGATGATATTCGCGACCCCGAAGGCCGCCAGATAAGGCAGAAAGGGCTGGGATCCCTCCGGCAGCAGGGGGATAGCTATCTTGATTAGGCCGTAAGTCCCGAGCTTCGGTAGGACGCCCGAGAGCAGCACGTTCGTCGAGATCGGGCTCGAGACGTACACGTCGAGAAGCCAGCTATGGAACGGTACCGCCGGCACCTTGATAAGGAGCCCGAAGAGTATCGGGGCCGCGATGGCGACCTGGGCCGCCCGCGAGAGCGCTGCACCTCCGCCGCCCAACACTTCCATGGAGAAGTTTGGCCCCGAGAGTATCCCCAAGGCCAGAAAGCCCGCGAGCATCACCGTGCTCCCGAAAAAGGTGTAGATAAAGAACCTAGTCGCCGCCCGGCGCCGGTTTTCGTCCCCCCAAACGCCCACCAGTAGGTACATCGGGATGAGCGTTATCTCAAAGAAGATGTAGAACAGGATGAGGTCCTGCGCCCCGAACACCCCGAGCATCCCGAGCTCCGCGACGAAGAGGATCGCGAAATACTGCCTGAGGTTCTCGCTCACGTCCCAGGAGGCGACCACGGCGATGAGCGTCAACAGCGCCGAGAGGAAGAACATTCCGAACCCCAAACCGTCGAGCCCTACACGATAGCCGATGCCCAGAGAACCGACCCACTCGAAAGACTGCGTGAGCGACGGGTCATCCAAACTACCGCCGTGGGCGAAGTAGATGTAAAGGACGAGCAATAAGGGCACGGCCGCGACGCTAAGAGCGGCGTAGCGAACGGTGCGCTCGTCAGCGCTCCTCAATAAGAACATGAGTAGAGTGCCGACCAGCGGGAAGAAGATCGTTATCGTGGTGATCACAGCCGCGCTCCCACCGCCACCGCGGTCAATGTGACGACCGCGATCAGGGCAACCATAAGTAATGCATACTGGGCGCCCGCAATCGCCCCCACGATCACCCCGAGGACCAAGACGCTAAGCAAGATGAATAACGCGTAGTTCTGTACCCCACCGGTCTGCAGCGGCCTGAGCCTCT
Source organism: Actinomycetota bacterium (assembly GCA_030861585.1). Lineage (GTDB taxonomy): Bacteria > Actinomycetota > Rubrobacteria > Rubrobacterales > Rubrobacteraceae > Rubrobacter_F. The sequence goes on from JALZFK010000318.1 coordinate 1,916, forward strand.
CCCCGGCCCCGAGGAAACCCCTTCCCACGCCGGAGATCAACCCGCTAAGGGTCCGCCGGTCGAACTCTCGAACGACACGGCCAGTCGCGATCGCGGGCCGTACAAAGACGCGATCGTAAAGGTCGTCGAAATACCAGCCCTTATCCAAGAAGGTGTAGACGGACGAGAACCTGTACGCGAGCGCCGATGCCCACTCGGGTTTGGGAACGTAGAACGCGTAGGCCAGCGCGATGCCGGCGACCGCCATAGCCACCGATAGAGCGGCCAAAACGAAGCTAAACGCTTCCGGCTCCAGGGCGAGCGTCTCGGCAGCGAAGGCGCTCGGGACCACGAACTCGGCGAAGTAGTTCCTTATCGGGGTGCCGACGAAGCCACTCACCACGGAGAGGAAGGCCAGGATCACCATCGGGCCCGTCATTATTCCCGGCGACTCGACCGCCTCGCCAGCCGCCTCCGAGCGGGGCTCGCCCATAAACGCGAGGAAGATCGCCCGAAAAATGTAGAACGCTGTCAGGAACACCGTGAGCAACGCCATCCCGAACAACACGTAGAAGTGCTCCGCGAATACCGAAGCCACGAGGGCGTCTTTGCTCCAGAACCCGCTCAAAGGGAAGATCCCTGCGAGCGAGAGCCCGGCGATCACCATGGTCCAGAAAGTGATCGGCATCCTGTGCCTCAAGCCCCCCATCTCGAAGACGTTGTAGCTGTTCATAGCGTAGATGATGCTCCCCGCGCAGAGGAACAGGAGCGCCTTGAAGAAGGCGTGGTTGTAGAGGTGGAAGATCCCGGCCGTAAAAGACCCGATGCCCAAGGCCAGCATCATGTACCCGAGCTGCGAGACCGTCGAGTAGGCGATGACCCGCTTTATGTCCTTTTTGGTGAGCGCCATCGTCGCCGCCATGAGCGCGGTGAAGCCGCCGATGTACGCCACTACGAGCATCGCCGCGGGGCTCTGGACGAAGATGTCGTAGGTACGCGCAACGAGGTACACCCCGGCCGCGACCATCGTAGCGGCGTGGATCAGGGCGGAGACCGGCGTCGGACCCTCCATCGCATCCGGGAGCCAGACATGCAGCGGAAACTGGGCGCTCTTACCGATCGCACCCACGAAGACCAGCACTGCCGCCGCCGTAAACAAGGAGCCGCCTATGAACCCGGCCTGAGCCGCCTCGGCGATACCCTGATAGGAAGTCGTCCCCGTCGCCCGCCAGAACATGATGATCCCGATAAAGAGCGCCGCGTCCCCGATCCGGGTGACGATGAAGGCCTTCGTAGCGGCTCTGGCCGCCTGGGGCTTCTCGAACCAGTGCCCGATCAAAAGGTACGAGCAAAGCCCGACCAGCTCCCAGAAGACGTACAGCTCGATGAAGTTCGGCGCCAAAACGAGCCCGAGCATCGACGCGGTAAAGAGGTTCAGGACCGCGTAGTACCAGGCGAAGCGCGCATCGTCCTGCATGAACCCCCCGGAGTA
>JALZFK010000320.1 GCA_030861585.1 Actinomycetota bacterium
ACCGCCGTTAACGAGGTGGACGGCCGGTCGACAGCCGTCCATCTTGGAGCCGTGACGAGAAATCTCCTTCAGTATCGGAGAAGTGATGCGGCTCTCGACGAGATTCTAACCTGGCGGGCCGGCCGACATTCACTCGCCGGGCCGCTTCGAGCTGGATACGCCTCAAGCACCCTCCTCCTGGGGCACTAGGCTCTCGGTGATCCTGGCCCCCTCGTCGATGTACTCGTTGGGAAATACGGTTACGCCGGGCGCGATGGTGGCTTCCGCCCCCACGCTGACCACGTCTCCAAGGGCGCTACCCTCCAGGATCCGGGCTCGGGTGCCTATGCTGCACGCCCGCCCGATCAGGGCGCCGTCCAGATCGGCTTCCTCACCTATGGAGGTACCTTCGGCCACGGTGCTCCTCGCGACCGAAGCCCCCGCCCCAACCGAGGTGTTCGGCGCTAGGACCGAATAAGGACCGAGGCGGGCGCCGGGAGACACCTTGACGTTATCCCCCAGGAGCACGGGTCCCTCTAGCTGGTCTTCGTCCACCCGCGTGTCGCGCCCGACATACACGCCTTCTCCCAGCCGTTCTCCCGGAAGCTGGATCCCCTGTACCTTCCCGTCGAGCACGTCCCTTTGGGCACCCATGTATTGCTCGATGTTGCCGATGTCCTCCCAGTAGCCCTCCATCGTGTACCCGTACACGGGCCGTCCCTCCTCGAGGAGCTTGGGGAAAAGCTCCTTGGAGAAGTCGTACTCCTGATCGGCGGGGATATCCTGGAGCACATTAGGCTCCAGGACGTAGATGCCGGTGTTGGCCGTGTACGAGAAGACCTCTTCCTCGTCCGGCTTCTCGAGGAAATCCGAGACACGCCCGTCGTCCTGGATCTCTACTATGCCGAACTCCGAAGGGTCTTCGACGCCCTTCAAGACCAGGGTGGCCTCGGCCCCGCGCTCCTCATGAAAGGTTAAGACTTTCGTGAGATCCACGTCCGTCAGGGCATCGCCCGAGACGATGACGAACCTCTCCCTCAGCCGATCCTCGGCATACTTAACCGAACCGGCAGTCCCCAAAGGCTTCTCCTCGACGGAGTACTCGATGTTAACCCCCCACTCGGCCCCATCCCCGAAGTAGGCCTGGACAGCCTCGGTCATGAACTCGAGCGTGACCAGGATATCCTCGAAGCCGTGGCGCTTGAGGAGCCTAACGATGTGCTCCATGCACGGGACGTTGACGATGGGGATCATGGGCTTTGGTTGGTTGCTGGTCAGCGGCCTGAGCCTCGTCCCCTTCCCCCCGGCCATAACCACCGCTTTCATGAACTCTCGAAGCCTCCTTCCGTTAGCTTACCGTTACCGCATCGCTCCCGATACCGGTGTGCTTAGCGACCCTACACCCGCGGCCCCCTCAGGCTTAGATGTTAGCAGCACCGTTGAAGCGCCACCGCAGCGACGGTTAGGCTCTTTTCGTGACGTCTACTTTTTACCCCAAGGAGCGCTACCTCAACAAGATGTGGTCTCGACCTCAGGAGGCCGGTACCAAACAGCGCGTACGACGTTCAGGAGTAACCGTGGCCGCACCCAGATCCAGCATGCTCACCACGGGCCGTAGCCGCCTCCCGGCGAGCGGCGTTGCGCAGAAGGGACGCATCCGTTGCCACCGTTACCATATCGAAGTCCGCTTCAGCATATTTCTTAGCCCACTCCCCCGAAGAGGCCTGAATACCTGCGGCGATGCCATACCGCCGGCAAGCCTCCTTTATTTTGCTCACGGCTTCCACGTGTTCGGGTTCGGTCACGTTCGTGGAAGGGGGAAGCCCCAAAGAGAGCGCCAGATCCGCGGGCCCGACGTAAATGGCATCAAGTCCGGGAACGGCGGCGATCTCCTCAACCCTTTCCAGGCCCTCCCGCGTCTCGACCATTACAATGCACAGCACCTCCCCGGCGAGGTCTTCGGGATCGCGCGAGCCGATCACGTGTGACGCGCGGATGGGCCCGTAGGAACGGTCTCCGTGAGGCGGATAACGGCAGGCCGCTACCGCACGCTCGGCCTCGGCGGCACCATTGACCAGGGGAACGATGGCCCCTAAAGCGCCGGCATCGAGTGCTTTCATGATCCGAAACGGGTCGTTGGAGAGCACGCGCGTGATGGGCGCAGCCCCCGCGGTCTCGATGGCCTGGAACATAGGGACTAAGGCGGCGTAGTCTACGACACCGTGCTGTTGGTCTACACACACGTAATCGAAGCCGGCGCCGGCGGCGATCTCAACGCTGAAAGAGCTCGGGATCGCCGCCCACAATCCGAAAGCGGTCCGGCTTTCAGACCAAGCCTCCTTTAGGGGATTCGCCATCTTAAGGTCTAACCCACCAGAACCACGTGTACGTCCCCAGGCCCGTGCACCCCAATTGCCAGCGACATTTCGATGTCTCCCGAGCGGCTTGGCCCCGTGTGAAAGCAGAGGTTGGCGGGCACCTCTCCCATCTCGGCATACCTCACTATGCCATCCGGGACCGCACGCAGAACCCTGTTTGCCGCAACCACCGCCACGTAGGTCGGGGGCAGTAGCGTGACCGTACGACCGCGACCCGGCCCGCTCGTCAAAACCAAGCTTCCGGTCTCAGCGATGGCCCACTCCGCGGTGGAGAGCCCGATGTCCGCCCGCCCGGCCACCTCGCGGAAGTCCTCGAGGTCTCGCCAGAGCGCCACCTCCACCCCGGCCTCTTCTAGCAGCCCGTCCACGCCGAGCTCCTCAAGATCCTCGACATCCCATCGGACGAGGAGCTTCGCACCCCGCTCTTTGGCTAGAGCGATTATGTACTCCCGGGCCTCCTCGAGGCTTTCCACACGCCTTCCGTAGCCGCCCAACGCTTCCAACTCTTCCAGGAAACGTACCGGGGAGGCTTCGATCTGCTCGCCCTCGCGAGGCTCCGCTTTTGGAGTGAAAGCGACGTCAGGGGCCCGGGTAGGCTTGTACCGGCCAGTCCGCTGACGGATGGATTCCAGAAACTCGGCCCGGTCGGCCATACCCTAGATTCCTTCCTTCCAGAGTTCACGGAAGGATTTTTCTGCCAGTGGCGGGAGGTCGCGAGAGTCCGTCCAACTGCTCATGGGACCGGTAAGGGACCTAATGGAGCCACTTCGCAACAGGGGTTTCTGGACCACGCGGCCGGCCTTGCCAGAGATTTTGTACAGAGCCGGGCTCCTCATCGCGTTCTCGAAAGCCTTGAAAGCCGTTGCTTGGGCCTTGCCCACGAGCCCCTCCTCTACTTGGCGATCGCGTAGCTTCAGGAGAAGCTCGTGCAGCGGGATTCCCACGGGGCACGCCTCCGAGCACGCGCCGCACAGCGACGAGGCGTGAGGCAGGTCTTTTGCTTCCTTATCGCCCTTCAAGAGGGGCGTGATAACGGCGCCGATGGGACCGGAGTAGGTCGAGCCGTAGGCGTGGCCACCGGTCTGACGGTAGACGGGACAGACGTTCAGGCAGGCGCCGCAGCGGATGCAGTAGAGGGCCTCCTCGAACTCTGTGCCTAAGAGCTTCGAACGGCCGTTGTCCAAGAGGATCAAGTGAAACTCCTCCGCGCCATCGAGCTCGCCCTCGCCTCTTGGGCCAGTTATAAAATTGGTGTAGACGCTGATCTTCTGACCGGTAGCACTGCGAGCTAGAAGCCGGACGAAGACCGAGAGGTCCTCGAAGCGAGGTACCAGCTTCTCTATGCCCATCACCACCACGTGAACCGGCGGCACGCTAGTGATCAGCCGGCCGTTGCCCTCGTTGGTTACCGTGCAGATGGTCCCCGTTTCGGCGATCCCGAAGTTCGCTCCGGTTATGCCGATATCCGCGGTGAGGAACTTCTCCCGGAGGCGTTTGCGGACGAACCGCAGGAGGTCATCGACGTTCGGTGGCAGTCTCTCTCCGGCCACCCCGGAGAGTATTTCGGCGACCTGCTTCCGGTTCATGTGGAGGATAGGGGCGATGATATGTGAAGGTTGGTCTCCGGCGAGCTGGGCAACCCACTCGCCCAGGTCCGTCTCGACGATCTCTAGCCCCAAGTCGGGGTAATCCTCCTCGAGGCGGCGGTTGAGCTCTATCTCCTCGGTCACCATGCTCTTAGACTTGGCGATGATCCCGGCCCTTCGGTGTCGGGCTAGCTCTCCGACGTACTGGACCGCGTCCTCCCCATCTTCGGCGAAGAAGACCTTGCCGCCGCGGCCCTCGACGGCGTCGGCCATCTGCTCCAGGTAGCGATCCAGGTTGGCCATGGTTTCCTGCTTGATATAGTAGGCCCTTTCCCTCAGCTCCGGCGCGTCCGGGACGGCGTTCAGGGCAGCATTGCGTGCCTCGACTTTCTTCTTGGTAAAGTGCTCTACTGCGTGGTGTAGCTCCTGATCTCTGGCAGCCTTCCGGCCCCGCTCGTTGAAGCCTTCGACCTCGCTAACGACCCCTTCGCGGCGCCTGTCTTGCGTGTCGTGCTCACGAGCGGGCTTTCTGGTTTCCACGTTTATACGGCCTTTCCGTCGCCGGAGTCGAGTATTTGAGCCAGGTGGTAGACGCGGGTGTCGTGCCCTAGGCGTCGTAGGCGACCCGAGAGGTGCATCAGACAGCTAGAGTCGCCGGAGATCAGGGCATCCGCCCCACTCGCCTGCAACGCTTTTATCTTTTCGTCGGCCATAGCAGTTGAGACGTCGGGCATCTTTACCGCGAAGGTTCCCCCAAACCCACAACAGAGCTCCTCGTTCTCCCACTCCAAGAGATCCAAGCCCCCAACGTTCCGCAAGAGCTCCCGCGGCTCCTCGAGCACCCCCAACTCCCTCCGCTGGTGGCACCCGCAATGAAAGACCGCCCTCCCCTCGTACCGGGCCCCGAGGTCCTTGACCCCTAGCACGTTTACCAAGAAATCGGAGAACTCCCTCACCCGATGTCCCCCGGTCTCCGAGCGCTCGCGATCGTCGGCCAGGTCCTTGAAGATGAACGGGTAGTAGTGCGAGACCATCGTGGTGCAGGATCCGGAGGGGCACACGACGTAGTCGAAGCGCTCTTTCTCGAAGACGCTCAGGAAGTGGCGGGCGACAGCGCGGGCCTCGTCGAAAAAGCCGGAGTT
>JALZFK010000322.1 GCA_030861585.1 Actinomycetota bacterium
CTCCTACATCGTCTACGGCCCCTTACTGCGCGGCATGACGGCTATAGTTTACGAGGGTCTGCCTATAAGACCAAACCCCGGGATCTGGTGGGACATCGTCGAGGAGCACGAGGTCACAACCATGTTCACGGCGCCGACCGCCATCCGGGCCCTCAGAGGGAGCGACCCGAAGTACATAGAAGGCCGGAACCTGGGCAGGACGCTCAGGAACCTGTTCCTCGCCGGGGAACCGTTGGACGCGCCGACGTCGGAATGGGCATCGAAGTCGTTGGGAGTCGCGGTGCGGGACAACTACTGGCAGACGGAGACGGGGTGGCCGATCCTGAGCACGCTTCTACCCGGACTCGAGGACGCGCCGCTTAAGGTGGGCTCCGCCGGCTTCCCTTGCTACGGGTATGACATAAGGCTGGTGCACGAGGAGACCGGCGAGGAGGTCGGGCAGGGCGAGCGTGGGGTCTTGACGATACGGCCTCCGCTCCCGCCAGGGTGCATGAGCACGATCTGGGGCGACGATGAGCGCTTCGTGGAGACGTACTTTACGAGCTTCCCCGGCAAGCAGCTCTACTCGACCTTCGACTGGGGCACCCGCGACGAAGAAGGCTATTACTTCATGATGGGACGCTCAGACGACGTCATCAACGTCGCCGGCCACAGGCTGGGGACCCGCGAGATCGAGGAGTCCATAAGCTCCAACGAGGGGGTTGCGGAAGCCGCCGTCATCGGGGTCAAGGACGAGGACAAGGGCCAGGTCGTCTATGCCTACGTCGTCCCGAAAGAGGACCCGGAGACCGACGAGGAGCGTGCCGAGCTCGAGCAATCTATAAAAGAGACCGTGGCGGATGGGATCGGGGCCATAGCCCGCCCGGCGGAGATCCACTTCGTTGGAGCGCTTCCTAAGACGAGGAGCGGCAAGATGCTGCGCCGCGCCATCCAGGACGTGGCCGAGCATCGCGACCCCGGAGAGCTCCCGACTATCGAGGACCCCTCCGCCCTCGAAGACATCCGAGCCATCAGCGTCAAGGGCTCTTAGCGCGGAAGCAATCCCCGCCGTATCCGCACCAGGCTTTAGCGGGTCAGCCCGGTCCTAGGAGACGGGAAGGGTCTTCGGCGAGGATTCGGCGGACGATCTTCGCCGTGCTGCAGGGCACGAGGTGCTCCCAAGAGAGACCCTCGCGTATTTGGCGGCGCACCTCGGTCCCTGAGACCTTCTTCTCTGCTCCGGGGTCGAGGATCTCGACCGGAGCGCCGACGCCGCGCAGGCGGCGAACCTTTTCCTCCTCCCAGCGCGAGTAGACCCGAACGAAGTGCACGGCCCCTTCGGGCACGTAGTGGCAGACGAGACCGGGCTCGTGTACGGGGAACGGCACGATTGCGAAGCCCTGGGGCTTGAGGCCCTCGGCGAGCAGTGCGTCCCGGATCATCAGCAGGCGCTCGAAGTACGTGAACGCGTTGGACGTCGGCTCGTGCCGATACGGGCTTGTGGCTTCCTCGTGGACCGCGGTGGGGTCGGGGGCGGTGATCCCGACGACCAACCGCTCGCACCGCTGCCAGGCGCGGAGCACGTACTCCAGATGCCCGTTGTGGAACGGCTGAAAGCGACCGTGTACGCATCCCCAAAGGAGTAGTTCTCCGCGAGGCTCGGTCAAGGCCCGGGCCACGGCTCGCCGCTTTGCGGGATACCCAAAACCTCGTCGGGGGTCGGGCGTGCTCCTCGGAAGTGCGCCCGGTCCGCCTGACACAACAGGTACGGGAGCACATCGTCGGCCCCTATTTGTCCGAGGCTGCCCCGGGCAGCCGAACGTTCGTCGTAGCGGTCCACGCCGTCCACCCTGACATAAGGTCCCCTAACCAGCAGCGGCACCGAATCTCCCCAGTGGACCGTCCGCCCGCCCACCGGCGTGCAATGGTCCGAGGTCACGCCCAGTACGAGCCGATCCGGCGAGAGTTCGAGGAGGGCGGTCATCCCCCGGTCGAGGCCTTCTATGACCTCCACCTTGAGCGCCGGATCCCCGGAGTGTGCCGCCTCGTCCGCTACCTTCGTGTGCACGTGGACGAACTCCGTCTCCCCCGGCTCCAACGTCTTGAGAGCGCGATCCAACTTCCGGGAGAGGTCCCCGTCTGGCTCCCCCAAAAACTCGAGCCCGATGAGCCGGGCCAGACCACGGAACAAGGGGCTCGAAGCGACGCTGGCGCCCCCCGTTCCGGTCAGCCGCGCGAACGGGGGCACGCACACGAACGTCCCCGTCCACTTGCTCACGAGGAGGGTTTCGGGTCCCGGCTTCGAAAGCCCTCCGTCGAACATCTCAGCCGCCTCCAGTAAAAACCTGTTTATAGCGTCGGCGGTGCGCGCCGCCGTCTCGGACCGGTCGGGTGAGGCCAAAGGCCTGGGTCTTAATACCGGTAGATCGGTGAAGAAGAACGGGTCGGAGTCGGTCACCTCGCCGCAAGGGGCCTCAGGAGCATCCTCCTGAAGGATGCGAAGGATAGCCTCGCCGTCAGGGAGAGGGAACACCTCGAAGCGGTATCCCGTCTCCCTGTCCATCCAGCCGCCAAGGGCGGAGTAGACGGCGGGGGCTTGTTCGACCGGTTCGCCGTAACCGCCAACGACGTAGAAAGCGCCGTTGGGCCCACGTTCGACCCGGCGCGGGGCGAGGAAGCTGAAGGTGTCGCCGGGTTCGGCGGGGACCCCGTGGCCGAGGGCCTCCAGGCACGCCCGTCCGGGGAAGGCGTACCCCCCGTAGCCAAAGATGCGGAAATGCGCGAGCTCCGTACTCGGGATTCGTCCCGGGCCTAAAGGATAATAAAAGCCCGACTGTCCCTCCTGGGCGAGGGCGTCCATCACCGGGGTACGGGCCGCTTCGAGGGGCGTACGTCCGCCAAGTCTACGGTGAGGACGGTCGGCCATGCCGTCCAGGATCACGAGCAGGATCGGGAGCGGTCCGTACCCGCTCATGCCTCCCCCGCGTCCTTACGCAAGGGGCTCTTCCGTCTCTTCCCCCACCGCGAGCAGGCCCAAAGAGCGGGCGATAGTTCGGTTCTGCATCTCGGTCGTGCCACCGGGGATCCGCAGGTTGCGGGCCACGCGGAAGATGAGCTCTATGCCCGTAGATCTCAAGAGACCCAAGCCCCCGAAGACCTGCAGCGTTACGTCGGAGGCCTCGAGCAAGCACTCCTCCGCTATGAGCTTTATCGCCGAAAAGTTCGCCTGGGTGGCCGCGTCCGGGCGCTCCCAAGGGTCTGAAGCGTCTATCTCGGCCAGAAGTCGGTCGCATGCCGCCCGCGCCGCGTACGTGTGCCGGTAAGCATCGCTTATCGGCATCGCCACCTGCTCATAGGAGCCGACCGGTTTTCCGAAAGCACGGCGTTCCTTGGCGTGGGCCAGGGCCCGGTCCAGGCAGTGACGTGCGAGACCGACGCACATTCCGGCGCGACGGGCTCTCGTCCAGTTGATCCAACGCATCGGCACGCCCAAACCCACCGACGGCTCGCCTAGAGTCATGTAAGGAGGCACGCGACATTCCTCGAAGCGCAGCTCTCCGGTCTGCCCGTCTCCCAACATCGTCTGCTGCACGGGGCCGCGCGCGAAGCCGGAGGTTTCGGCCGGTACCAGGAAGACGCCGAACTTCCCGTCCTCGGTTCGTGCCACGACCTGCACGACCTCGGCGAAGGGGGCGTTCGTGATCAGGTGCTTGTGCCCCGTTATGACCCAGTCGCTCCCCGAGCGCCGGGCAA
>JALZFK010000337.1 GCA_030861585.1 Actinomycetota bacterium
AAGGTCTCCTTGAGGGCGGCTGCCGCGGTGGCGGTGCACAGACGGGTGTTGCCGTCCATGTGCGGGGTGCCCAAGCCTCCCCTGCCGATTACGGCCAGAGTGTAGTACTCCTCCAAAAAGAGTTGCCCCGTGGTGTAGAAGCCGAAGGCTAAGGGCCCCTTCTCTTCTAGCAACTGCTTTGAGCGCTCGACGATCGCATCCATCGCCTCGTCCCAAGAAGCCTCCACCAGCTCGCCATCCCTGCGTACGAGCGGCCTCTTGAGCCGGTCTTCGGAGTTGTTGGCCTGCCAGCCGAAGAGGTCCTTCGGGTCCACCCGGCCGCGGTTCACCCGATCCACCCCCCTGCCCCGCACCCCCACGATGCGCCCGTCCTTTACCGCTACATCCAAAGCGTCGCCGTTCGAGTGGAGGATGGAAGCGGTCTGCACCCAGCGGTCTACCTCCTCTTCAGAGACACCCTCTTCGAGGAACTGGTCTATCCTCACGGGCCAATCCTCGCCTGGCCCCAGTGGCGTGCGCTCGCCCCAAGGGTTCGCGATGCGGTCGGTCATCCCGTCTCCTTCCCTCTTATGGGCCTTATCCAAGACTTTTTATTGTTTCTCATATCAAAGGGGCCGTGAACGTCCATACACCAGCATGGTCTCCGAAGATGTTCCGTTTAAAACGCATAAAGCTCTACACTTTCGTGCATCCGGCGCTCTCTTCCCCTGCGATGCCCTCCGCCAGGACCACAACCATTCTCGGTCCGAAGAATCCTCTTTCGAGATACCCCAGGCCTCCTTGATCTGCTTCGCGGCTAGGGACACATCCGCGACTGGGTTGCCGCTACGCAAACGCCTGACAAAAGAACGTTCAGAGAGCCCTTTGGCAGGATCGCAGCACGACTTCTTGCGGCGCCTCCTGACGGGGCTCTTGAGGTTCTCGCGCTGGCCCCGCGTCGCGCGTCTCTGTTGCGGCACCTTGCCCCCTCTTCTATACCCTCTCGTGGCTACGTTTTCCCCACGTTACCCGCGGCCCGCCCCAAGTCCTCGTTCACGTCCTAGGTCTCGGGTCCGCGACGCCGGCCGTTCGATTCGTCGCGTGACCCATCGAGGGAGCCGAAATCCATCATGACCTAATCCCGGATAACTATGTCTTCTGCTTCGGGCAGGGCCTCGTAGGAGCTCCTCCTGATCTTGTACCGGGCGACGGCCTCGTTCTCGCTCAGCTCGGGCTGCTCTTCGCTTCCTCGCATCTGCGTTCCTCTCTCTTGCGAGCTTTTCGACGGATCGGAGCCTACAGGCACTCCCGTTTGGAGCGGACGACTGGCCGGGGACGCTGCTGCGGGAAGCGCAGGTGATGCACTCGGCCACACTCTGGCTCACCGAGTCGGGGTTAGCTCTAACCCGCGTGGTGCCCCCTCCTTCAGGTAAGAAGTCCTTCTGAAGGCCCTATCTCACAAACGGTGAACCCCCTGAAAACCTCCTAAGCTCTGCGGTTGGCGAGAACCAGCCCCGGCACCCTCTAGGCCGCCCTTTGAGCGGTTGGGCTACCGCTTCTACGAGCACTTCAAGGTGTGCGCACAGCTAGCTCTACGTTGCTTAGGAGGGCTTTGACTTTAGAGAGCGCCCGAAAAGCAGCTCAGGCGAAGCTGCAAGCGCAGATTTTCTGTTGGCACAAAGAGATAGGGCTGCTTTTACCGTTCCGCCGCATCATGAGTCTTAGTTCGTGGAGCCTGTTGGGCTACATACCAAAGGTACCAGCTTTTTCTAAAGCGGCTGTTAGATTAGCGTGAACGTGCATACGGTCGTCACAACGCGGTTTCCAGAGACTATCCAACGTTGGTAAAGCGAGGCGGCCGGAGGTCCGGGTAAGGAGGTTCGAGAGGATGACGAGAACGTGCCCGTCGGCGGAGACACGGCGCCTCCCGTCGAGGCGCGCCGACACCTCGTTGAGCGTCGTGATCCCCACACTCAACGAGGAGCGTCACATCGGTTCGCTCCTCTCCGATATAGCTGGCCAGACGAGGAAGGCGCACGAGGTGATAGTCGTCGACGCGGGCTCCGAAGACGATACTGTGCGGGTCGCAAAACGATTCCCCGGTGTGATTTTGCTAGACGGCTCGCCCCCCGTGGCAGCGGGAAGAAACCTGGGCGGCCGTAGCGCCCGCAGCGACGTCCTGATCTTCCTCGACGCCGACGTGAGGCTCCCCCAAGGGTTCTTCGAGGGCTTCCTCGAGGAGTTCGAGGATAGGCGGCTGGACATCGCGTGCCCCTCGTATATGCCCCACCGCTCGACGCCGGCGATAAACGGTATACACGCCTTCTTCAACCTGCTCTTCTCGCTTTCCGAGAAGCTGCTGCCATCCGGCGCGGGACACTGCATCGCGGTGAGAAGGGAAGCTTTTCGGGAGAGCCAGGGGTTCGACCCAACCCTCAAGTTCGACGACATAGAGCTGATCCGGCGCCTCTCCAAGAGCCGCCGCTTCGGCATCGTCGCGCAGGAGCGGGTCTACGTCTCCGACCGACGATACAGGGAGCACGGCGTCTTTCGGATGGCTTTGAGGTACCTTCTCATGTCGTTCTTCTTCGCCCTCGGCAAATA
>JALZFK010000338.1 GCA_030861585.1 Actinomycetota bacterium
ACCTCGTACTCGTGCGGCTCGCGCACGTCGAGGACGGAGATGCCCTCACCGTTCTCGAGCTTCTCCTTGAGCTCTTTGACCGTGATCTCAGGCACCTCGTCCTCCGCTTGTGCCTTGGCCTGCGGGATGCCGCAGAACTCCTGGTAGTCGATGAGCTTAGTCACGGTCGGATTCTCGCCACACACCGGGCAGTTCGGGTCCTTGCGCAGCTTCATCTCCCTAAAGCGCATCCCCAAAGCGTCGTAGAGCAAAAGGCGCCCGATTAGGGGCTCACCAATCCCCAATATAAGCTTGACCGTTTCGGTGGCCTGAATGGTGCCAATCGCTCCCGGCAGTATCCCTAAGACCCCACCCTCGGCACAGCTTGGTACGAGGCCCGGAGGAGGAGGCTCGGGGTAGAGGCAGCGGTAGCACGGACCTTCCTCGGCGTAGAACACGCTCGCCTGGCCCTCGAAGCGGAAGATCGAGCCATACACGTTCGGCTTGCCCGAAAGAACGCAGGCGTCGTTGACCAGGTAGCGCGTTGGGAAGTTGTCCGTGCCGTCCACGACGATATCGAAATCTTTAAAGATCTCCATCGCGTTCTCGGAAGAGAGAGGCTCCTCGTACGTCTCGACCCTCACGTTCGGGTTGATATCGTTTATCCGATCGCGGGCGCTCTCCATCTTCGGACGGCCAAGGTCGGAGGTGCCGTGGATGATCTGGCGTTGCAAGTTGGACTCGTCCACGACGTCGAAGTCCACGATGCCCAACGTTCCGACCCCCGCTGCGGCCAGATACAGGGCGAGAGGACTTCCCAAGCCCCCGGCGCCGATGGTCAGGACGCGGGCCTGCTTGAGCTTCTTTTGCCCATCGAGGGCGACCTCGGGCATGATGAGGTGGCGGCTGTAGCGGGCGATCTCCTCGTTCGAGAGCTGAGGTGCCCCGTTCGACGACTGTACCAACGGTTGGCGCGTTTCCATGTTTTAGAACTCCTCTTTCTTAAAGTAGCGGTTTCTGCTAGTGCTAAATAAACGCGGTCTTCCGAAATTACCTACATCGTCCGCCGGCGATGGAGGGGATGATAGAGAGCTCATCGTTCCCGGAGACCTCGGTGTCGGGGCCATCGAGGTAGCGGATGTCTTCGTCGCCTATGTACACGTTGACGAACGAGCGGAGCCTGCCGTCGCCGGTGTACAGGTGCTGCCTGAGGTCCGGGTACTCCGCGGCGAGGTTCCCCAAGGTCTCCCCAGCGGTCTGACCGCCCACCTCAAGCTCCGCGTTGCCGCCCGTGTACTGCCTTAGAGGAGTGGGAATCTTGACCTTCGGCATACAAAACTCCTTTTCGTAACTAGCCTACGATGTGCTCTTCGTCGTAGCCCGAGCGGTCATCGCGCAACACCCACGAGCGCATATCCTTGACGTCGTCTTCGCCGACGGAGGCGATGACGTACGAGTAGTAAGGCCAGGCGTGCTCCCGGTCGTACTCGGAGGGCTGGGCCGGGTGGTCCGGGTGGGAGTGGTAGAACCCCAAGAGGTCCATATCCCGCTCTTGGGCCCTCTCCTCGAACTCCTTTATCTTTAAAGGCTCAATGAGAAAACGGCGCCCCCGGTCCTTCTCGTGGGTGTTCTCCGCCCGCCAGACATCGACCACTACCTTCATGTCACCTGTATTCAGGCCGATGAGGGCGCCGGCACACTCTTCGGGGTAGGTCTCTTTGGCGTGGTCGTGGATGTGCCCCACGTCCCCCGCCCCAATCTTGAGCGGCAACGGTCTACTCCTCCCAGAAGCTCTCGGAGAGGTACTTGTCCGCCCCGTCGGGGAAGACGGTGACGATCACGCCCGACTCGAGCTCCCGCGCGACGCGCAGGGAAGACGCCACTGCGGCCCCAGCGGAGAGGCCCACCAGGATGCCCTCCTCCCGGGCGAGGCGTTTGACCGTGTCGTAGGCTTCTTCGGTCGGGGTACCGAGGTTTTGATCGGCGATGGTGGGGTCGTAGATCTCTGGCACGATCGCGCTCGCCATGTGTTTCATGCCCTCTAACCCGTGGAAAGGCGAATCAGGCTCGAAGGAGATAACCTTTATGTCCGGGTTGTACTCCTTGAGGCGCTGCGCGGTGCCCACGAAGGTACCGCTCGTCCCCAAGCCCGCGACGAAGTGTGTGATCTCGCCGCCGGTCTGCACCCAAATCTCCGGCGCCGTCGACTCATAGTGCGACCGCGGGTTGGCGGGGTTCTTGTACTGGTCGGGGTAGAAGTACTTCTCCGGGTCTTCGTCGTAGAGCCTCCTCGCCTCCCGGATAGCCCCGTCGGAACCCTCGCCCGGATCAGTCAGGACGATCTCGACCCCGTAGGCGCGCAATATCTTCTTGCGCTCCTCGCTCGCGTTCTTGGGCATGCACAGCTTGACCTTGTAACCCAGAGCCGCCCCGATCCAACCGTAGGCGATCCCCGTGTTTCCGCTCGTGGCGTCGAGGATTACCTTCCCCGGCGCAAGGGCGCCACTCTTCTCGCCGTCCCGGATCATCCACAGCGCCGGCCTGTCCTTGACCGAGCCACCCGGGTTGTACCACTCAGCCTTGCCTAGTATCGTCACCCCCGGGACCTCGCGCGAAACGCTCGGCAGCTCCAAAAGCGGCGTGTTCCCCACGAGATCCACGGGCCGCGACCCCAACCTGTCTTTAATCCTAGTAAACATGTCGGGATTATTATACAAGCTCGGTGCTTAAGGTCCAGAAGGGGGAGAAAGTAAGAATGTTGACCAACGTATTAGCCGAAGGGCCGCGAACGAGCCCTCCGGCTATGGTTGGTGCGTAAATTCAATTATACCTAGGTTCTTCTATACTCTGCCACACGATTTATTGTGTTCATCCTAAAAAATTCAAAATTTCTTTGAGGAGCCTCCGGCGGCAGGTGAAGATGGGGGTATCGAGCTCGGTGTAGGAGCTCGCCTCGCTCTCGCGGAGTTCCATCATCAGGTCCTGGAACTTCTCGGGGGTTTCGGCCTCGAAGGAGAGGATGAACTCGTAATCGTCGATACCGAAGCAGTAGGCGGTGTTGTTCTTTATGGGGTAGTGCTTGCGGCCTATCTGCATGTGCTCGTTCATCATGCGCTGGCGCTCTTCGAGGGGGAGGCGGTACCACGCGCGGGTCTTCACGAACGGGTAGACGAAGAGGTACTCGCCCTCGCCGGGGACGATATGGGTACGGCTCTCGAAGCCCGGTGTGTGCTCTCCTACGTAGATGGAGCGTCTCGCCAGCCCGAAGTATGAGTAGGTGACGTTCAGGTATTTGCCTAAGCTGCTCTTCAAGAGGGCCGCGGTCATCTCGTTGAAGGCGTCGAGGTCGTAGCCTATGCGCCACAGCATGAAGTCCGCGTCCGAGCGGAGGCCCATTAAGGAGA
Organism: Actinomycetota bacterium; assembly: GCA_030861585.1. Classification (GTDB taxonomy): domain Bacteria; phylum Actinomycetota; class Rubrobacteria; order Rubrobacterales; family Rubrobacteraceae; genus Rubrobacter_F. The sequence continues at coordinate 3,384 of JALZFK010000338.1, forward strand.
ACGACCGCAGTAGCATATTACCGTCGTGCTGTTCCACGGCCGTCAGAAACTCCTCCTTTCCGCGCTCCCGCTCCGCTTCCGCAAGGCGGCGCCATTCGGGGTCGAGCTTAAAGAAGACGTAATTTATGTACTGGGCCGGGAGCTTCTCTTCGGGAGCATGCTGTCCTCGTGCCCTCGTCTCGGTCATTACCCTCTCCTCCTTACCGGTGCGCGGGTTCGAGGCCGAAGTTGTTATCGTAGAGATCCTCAATGCGTGTGAGCTCCTCCTGTGAAAGGTCTGGAGTCTCGGGTGCGGCCGCGAACTCTTTAAGCTGCTCCTCGTCGTAGATGTTCGGTAGGGTCGAGGCGACCTCGGGTGAAGCGAGGACGAACTTCAGGGCCGCCTGTCCCAAAGTGCGTTCCCCGAATGCGCTGAGGAATCCGAGCTGCTCAACCTTTCTTAGGCCCTCCAGGAGCCACTCTTTCGGGCGGTGACGCCGGTGATCGTTCTTGGCGAAGGTGGTCTCCTTCGTGTACTTGCCCTCTAGCATGCCGCTAGAGTGAGGAACGCGCACGAGGAGGCTCGTGCCGGTTTGGCGGGCGGCCTCGATCAAGCCACGGCCCGGGTCCTGTTCGAGGAGGTTGTATATCATCTGCACGCCGACTAGATCCCGCTCTTTCATGGCCTTTACGCCCTCTTCTAGCCAGCCGATCTTGGGCCCCAAAGCCACGCCGTAAGCCCGGATCTTACCCTCCTTCTTGAACTCCTTCATGAGAGAGAAGAGTGCGTCGTTCTCGATAGCGTCCATCTTGGTGTTGTGGAGTTGCAAGAAGTCCACGTAGTCGGTGGTGAGTCTTTTCAGGCTCTGCTCGAGGGCGAAGCGGACGAAATCCTCGGACCAGTCCTGGGGACGTTCCTGCTGGCCGCGGCGTTTCGTGTAGTTGTAGAAGTCGTAGCCGATCTTGG
>JALZFK010000341.1 GCA_030861585.1 Actinomycetota bacterium
TCGAAAGCGTGGAGGATCTAAGTCACCGACCGTGGGAGTCGGACCAGCGAGAGGCGGCTCGGATCGCCCTCGGCGATCTCTACCTGGCGTGGGAGCGGCCGGAGGACGCCGCTACCGCTTACGAGCGGGCCTTAGAGCTGAACCCGGACTCCGAGAAGGCGAAGGAGAAGCTGGATGGGCTACGGTAGGAGGAGCGCTAGGGTGTGTCTGCGAACCTCATTTGGGTCACGCCGGTCGCCATGAGATGAGGAGATTCGACCGACGAGCGGTGGGAGCGTCTGAAGCCGCTCTTGCCGCCGCCCCAAGAACCCAAGACGGACACACCCAGCGCCGATCACCGCCGGATGATCGTAACGAGATCTTCTTGTGGAGCGAGCCCACCCGCCAAGTCTAGTACGAAGGTGCCCCCGATAAAGCTGGCGCCGCCGGTAAGCAGAACAGCCCGTTTGGGCTCGTCCAAAGACCCTCCCTTAATAGCCGTCAGCTTCCAGCTATCAGACCTCAGCTTTTCGCTCACCACCGACCGCTGACCGCTCATTGCAGGTCCGCAAAACCTACGACATAGGCCATGGGTCGCCATCCGGAGGGTCCGACGGTGGCGCCTCCCGACGACCACTCTTTCCATGCGGCGCCAGTCGGCTATACGAGGCATTAGACGGCTACCGCCGTTCGGGGTTCGTCGCTCACCGCCGCCAACAAGGTATCCGGTTTTCCCTGTTAGAATGGCGAGCTGCGTAATAACTTCGCCATACGGCCGCAAGCAAAATATAAGGAGGGAGCGGCTCCACCTATCCGCTTTAGCAGAGGGTCCTCACCGCATGATTTATGGCTAAGGAGCACGAGACCTTATACGAACGGCTCAACGACCGGCTGGCGACGATAAGCGACGTACGTTCGGCGAACAGCCTCCTTTTCTGGGACCAGCAGACACACATGCCCAAGGGCGGCATAGCAAGCCGGGCCGAGCAGATGGCGACCTTGAGTCGTCTGGCTCACGAGATGCTCGTCGACGGCGAGACGGGCCGGCTCCTCGATGCTTCGGGGGATCTGGACCCTTGTTCGGAGGAGGGGGCGCTCGTTCGGCGGGCCCGGCGCGAGTACGAGCGGGCGACGAAGCTACCCGCGGAGCTGGTCGCACAGATCACGCGCGCGACGGCTTTGGCCGAGCCAGCCTGGGCAAGGGCGCGCGGGGAATCCGACTGGTCCGTCTTCGCCCCGCACCTTGAGGAGATCCTACCATTAAAGAAACGGGCTGCCGAGGCCTTGGGCTACGAGGATCACCCCTACGACGCCCTGCTCGACGGCTACGAACCGGGCGCGAAAAAGGCCCGGCTGGAGGCTATGTTCGGGGAGCTGAAGGCGGGGATCTTGCCGCTCCTCAGGGAGGTCACCGAGAAGGGAAATGGTGAGAACCGGACAGCACCCCTCTACGGGGCGTTCGACGAGGCAAAGCAGGAGCGGTTCGGGGTCGAGGTCGTAACGCGCTTCGGCTACGACTGGGAGCGGGGTCGGCAGGACCGTACCGTGCACCCGTTCTGCATAAGCTTCGGGCCGGGTGACGTTAGGATCACCACGCGCTTCGATCCCGGCTGGCTTGCCCCCGCCCTCTTCGGCACGTTCCACGAAGCCGGCCACGCCCTCTACCAGCAGGGGGTCAACCCAGCCTACGCCCGCACCCCCCTAGACGGCGGCGCCTCGATGGGCGTCCACGAGTCCCAGTCCAGGCTCTGGGAGAACCTCGTCGGGCGCTCGCGCGCCTTCTGGTCTTACTTCTACCCGAGGCTCCGGGACACGTTCCCCGAAGCGCTCCGCGGGGTGGACCTCGAAACCTTCTACCACGCTATCAACGTGCTCGCGCCCTCCAAGATCCGGGTAGAGGCCGACGAGGCAACCTACAACCTTCACATCCTGTTGCGCTTCGAGCTCGAGGTGGCCCTCTTCGAAGACGAACTCTCCGTCGCGGACCTCCCGGCCGCCTGGAACGCCAAGATGAAGGAGTATGTGGGGGTCACACCGAAGAACGACGCCGAGGGCGTCTTGCAGGACATCCACTGGGCGGATGGCCTCTTCGGCTATTTCCCGACCTACACTATCGGCAACGTCCTCTCCGTTCAGTTCTTCGACGAGGCGGTGAAGGCGCGCCCAGAGATCCCGGCGCAGATACAGCAGGGCGAGTTCGCCGCCCTCCTCGGTTGGCTTCGCGAAAACATCCATCGCCACGGCTCCAGATACGATCCCGACCAGCTCGTCCAGAAGGCGACCGGCCGCCCCCTCGATACCGCCCCCTACCTCTCTTACCTGAGAAACAAGTTCGGAGAGCTGTACGAGCTGGATTGATGGTATAGAGGCCGAACTAGCTGCTGATAGTAACTTGCTTAATCAAGCTTGGTGTCGGTAACACTGCTCCCGAAGGAAAACGTACGGAAGGACGAAAATGGATCTCTTGAGCAACTTGCTGGGCGAGCGCCGGGAAGAGTACAGGGACTTCGCCAAGCGCTACGATCGGGGGACCCCCTAACGACGGCATCGCCGAAGCAGAAGTCATCGACCGCTACCGCGAAGGTACTCCGAAGCTCTCGGAAGGAGATTATCAGGACCTGGCACGCGAGGCCTTCTCCAGACTGGAGCCCGAGGAGCGCGTGGAGTTCGGCCGGCAACTGCGCGAGGAATCTCTCCAGCAAGGCTGCGATT
>JALZFK010000362.1 GCA_030861585.1 Actinomycetota bacterium
TCTCGAAGGCGGCCGAGCCCCTCGATCTTCCCGGCAGTCGTGTCCTCTCCTAACCTTTCGCCTTGCATAGCAGGGCATTCTAGCACGCGGTTTGCCGCTAAATTCGCCGGTAAGTAGTAGAATTATCTTAAGCTTCACCCATGGGAAAAGGGGCAACGAGGCAGATGCGTATCTTCGAAAAGCTGGCGGAGTACCGCTACGAACAGGTCGTATTCTGCCACGATAAGTCCACGGGCCTTAGGGCCATCATCGCCATACACAATACGACGTTAGGTCCAGCGTTAGGCGGCTGCCGCATGTACCGCCCCAGCGACGCCGGGCGACCGTCTAGGACTTTGGCCACGTGAGCAGGCTACACGAAAAGCCGGAGGAACCTAACCACGCGCCACATACCAGTGATGGCGGGTTCGTACTCCCGTTCGAGGTTCTAGATCGCGCCGCGCTTTCCATCGCGGGCGGCAAGGCAGCGAACCTGGGCGAGCTTACCCGCGACGGGTTGCCGGTGCCTCCCAGTTTCTGCGTGACCACCGCAGCCTATGACCTCGTAGCGGAAGGCGCGGACCTCGAGCCGACCCTGGCCGCGCTGGACACTACGCGTGCCGACGATACGACGGGCCTAGCAGAGTTGGCAGCAGCAGCGCGATCCGGCTTACTGGCAGCAAGCATTCCGGCCATCGTCACCGACGCGATCGTTGCAGCGTATCGGGCGTTGGGGAACGGCACACCCGTCCCGGTGGCTGTGCGCTCCTCGGCCACCGCAGAGGACCTGCCGTACGCGAGCTTTGCCGGCCAGCAGGACACGTACCTCAACGTTCTCGGCGTCGATGCCGTGATAGACGCGGTACGGAGTTGCTGGGCCTCGCTCTGGACCGACCGTGCCGTTAGCTATCGCGCCAGCAACGGGATCGATCACCGCACCGTAAGCCTCGCTGTCGCCGTGCAGCGGATGGTCGAGGCCGAGGTCGCCGGCGTACTCTTTACCGCCAACCCCCTCACGGGCAAGCGTCGCCAAGCCGTGATCGATGCCAGCCCCGGTCTGGGCGAGGCTATCGTCTCCGGTATGGTCAACCCCGACCACTTCGTCGTGAACACCGTCACCGGCGAGATAATCGAGCGCCGTCTGGGTGACAAACGGATTACCATTCGGGCCGTCGAAGGTGGGGGCACACAGTGGGTCGAGCGGGACGAGCGCGACGAGGCCTGCCTTCCCGACGCTCAGATCCGCGCCCTGGCGGCGCTAGGGGCACGGGTCGAAGCTCACTACGGAGAACCGCAGGACACGGAGTGGGCGATCGACGCCGACGGACGGATCTGGCTCCTCCAGTCCCGACCGATCACGACCCTGTTTCCGCTGCCCACCGGAGCGCCGGCGACAGACAACGAGCTGCGCGTGTACTTTTCGGTTAACGTCGCCCAGGGCGTGTACCGGCCGCTGACGCCGATGGGCTTGCAGGCGTTCCGGCTAGCAGCCTCGGGGATAGCCGCGCTTTTTGGCCGGGCGCCGCGCGATTCTTACGTCGGTCCCGCCTTTTTCACCGAAGCGGCCGGGCGTCTCTTTATAGACGTGACGCCCCTGCTGCGCAGCTCACTCGGGCGCCGGTTCTTCGGGCGAGCGACGCAAGTTGGAGAGGCGCGTACGGCGGCCGTACTAGAGCAGCTCGTCTCCGACCCCCGCCTGACGCTCGTGCCAACGCCCCGGTGGCCCGTCTTGCGCGCCGTGCTCTCAGTGTTTATCCGGGGGCGCGTCCTGCTTCACGCTATCCAGGCGCTGCTGAACCCGAAAAAGGCACGGGCCCGAGTGGCGCGGCTGGAGAAAGAGCTGCGCGCGTCGGGCGACGTGCCGCGAGAGGCCACCGCCGTAGAACGCCTCGTCGCTGTCGAGCGCCTGTTGGCCGGCTGGTGGCCGCGGATCGTGCCTGGTGTCGCTCCGGTCTTTGCCGTCGGCATGGGAGCCTACGCCCTAACCGGCAGGCTACTGCGCAACCTCGCCACGGACGACGAACGGCAAATGGTGCTGCGCGGCCTTCCACACAACCCGACCACCGAGATGGACCTTACGCTCTGGTCGCTCGCCCAAAAGGTGCGCGCCGACCCCACCGTCGTACGAACGATGCGCGAAGCGTCTCCGCAGCGGCTAGCGCAGGGCTACCGCAACAGCACCCTGCCCCCGCCGCTCCAGACGGGCCTCGAGAACTTCCTGCGCGCCTACGGTCACCGCGGGGTGGCCGAGATCGACCTCGGCCTGCCGCGTTGGTCGGACGACCCGACGTACATCCTGGAGGTGCTGGCGAACTACTTTCGGCTTGACGACCCGAAACTTGCGCCGGACGCGCAGTTCCGTCGAGCGGCCCAGGAAGCCCGGGCGATGGCGGCTGACCTCACCAGCCGTGCTATCCGCAAAAGCCGTCTCCGCGGAACGCTGGTAGGGTTCTGCCTGAGCCGGACACGCGCCCTGGCAGGTCTACGGGAAGTGCCCAAGTTCTACCTCGTCTTGCTCCTGGCGCGCGCCAGGGCGCTGCTCTGGCCGGTCGGGGAGGAGCTGGCGCGATCCGGGCGGCTGGAGAAGGCGGAGGACGTGTTCTTCGTAACCCTGCCAGAGGCGAGGGTGGCCCTGACCGGCACCGACCTGCGTTCTGTGGTCCGCGAACGACGCGCCGTCTACGAACACGAGCTAAGCCGTCGGCGTGTGCCGCGCATCCTGCTCTCCGACGGCACCGAGCCGACCGTCGAGGCCTGGCCGGCAGCCTCGGGTGATGTCCTCCGTGGGGCGCCAGCTTCCGCGGGCGTGGTAAGCGGGAAGGCGCGTGTGATCCTCGAGCCAACCGGCGCCCACCTGGAACCGGGCGAGATCCTGGTGGCACCTTCAACCGACCCCGGCTGGACGCCTCTCTTTCTCACGGCCAGCGGCCTGGTGATGGAGATGGGGGGCGCCATGTCCCACGGTGCCGTTGTGGCCCGTGAGTACGGCATCCCGGCGGTCGTGGGCGTACCGGATGCCACCGAACACATCGTTACCGGCCAACGGATCACCGTGGACGGCTCCGCTGGGACCATCGCGGTCGAGCCGCGAACCGATAGTTCTCAAGGCCTCTAACCGATGCTGCTTCCCGGGCCGATCTGCTCCAGTCGTCGCTTCAACGTGCCGAGAAAGCGGAGAGCAGCTCCTCCATCCAGCACGCGATGGTCGAAGGAGACCTCGAGGTTCATCATGCTGCGGATCGCTACCGCGTCGTTTACTACCACCGGGCGCTTTACTACGGCTTCGGCAGAGAGTATGGCCGCCTGAGGGTGGTTGATGATCGGGACCGAGACCACCGAGCCCAAAGCACCCGGGTTGTTCACGGTGAAGGTGCCCCCGGCGACGTCGTCGGGTCCGAGGTGCCCCTCCCTCGCCCGCCGAACGAGCTCGTCTATCTTCCGGGCCAAGCCCAGAATGTTCAGTTCGTCGGCGTCGGGGACGACCGGTACGATCAGGGCATCCTCGAGATCGACCGCCACCCCGACGTTGACGCGCTTGCGCAGAACTATGCGGTCCCCGTCCCACACGGAGTTCAAGATGGGATGCTCCTTTAAGCTCTCGACCGCCGCCTTCACGATGAAGGGCAAATAGGTGAGCTTTACACCTTCCCTCCGGGCGAACTCCTCCTTCGCCGACTCCCGCAAGGCCACGAGCCCCGTGACATCCGCCTCTACCATCGTCCAGGCATGCGGAACCTCCCGCTTGCTCAACGACATCCGGTTTGCGATGGCTCGTCGGATGCTCGTGAACTCCACCACCCGGTCGCCCTCGTCGACCTCCACCCGCTCCCGCTCGGGCCCCGGCCGGGCAGGCGCCGCCTCGGGTGCCTCTTCTTCCTCCCCAGTGGACGGGGCGGCTTTCCGCTCCTCGACGTAGCCCTCTATGTCCTTCTTCGTCACCCGACCATCGATACCGGTGCCGGAAATCTCCGCTATGTCTACGTCGTGCTCGGCGGCGAGCCTTCGCACCACAGGTGAGGAGCGCTTGAGCCTGAGCGTCTCCGCGCTCTCGATCTCTTTGCGATCGTCGTAGCCTTGCGTTCCTTCGTTCCGGACTTCCGCGACTGCAAGTCTCTTCTCGGCGTCTTCGGCGTACGGCTGGGCCCCAGCCGTCGCGGACTCCTCGATCCCGTCCTCTCTCGCCGGGGATTCATCTTTCTCCTGGGCCCCGGTGACAAGCACGATCTCGGTTCCCACGTCCACCGTAGTGCCTTCGGAGACGAGGAACTCCTCAATCTTGCCGGCCACGGGCGAGGGGAGCTCGGTGCTCACCTTGTCGGTGTCCACCTCGCACAGGGGCTCATCCTTCTCGATCTCGTCCCCTTTGGCCTTGAGCCAGCGTACTATGGTCCCCTCCGTAACGCTCTCCCCGAGCTGGGGCATAGTAACCGGTGTCGCCACTTTCTCCCCTCCTAATAGCGGGCTAGTTCCAGCATCGCCAACTCTATTTTTTCCTGACTGGGCACGAAGAAGTCCATCATCGGCTTGGCGAATGCCGCCGCCGGGACGTCGGGCGCGCCGAGGCGCATCACCGGCCCGTCCAGCCACTCGAAGGCCTCCCGCGCCACGACCGCCGCGATCTCTGCCGAGACCGAGCCCGTCAGGTTCGCCTCGGAAATCGCCAAGAACTTGCCGGTTTTCTTGACCGAGTCCAGGATGGTCTCCTTGTCCAGCGGGTATAGCGTCCGGGGCTCGATAACCTCGGCCTCGATGCCGTGCTCGTCCAAGAGCTTCTGCGCAATCTCTAGGGCCGTATAGAGCATTAGACCGTAGGAGACGACCGTTAGGTCCGTCCCCTCCCGGTAGACCTTAGCCTTCCCGATGGGCACCGCGTAGTCCTCTTCGGGGACGTCTTCTTTGATGAGGCGATAGGTCCTTTTGTGCTCGAAGAAGAGCACGGGATTCGGGTCGCGGATGGCGCTCTTTAGCATCCCCTTGGCGTCGGCCGGGAAGGTGGGGGCGACAACCTTGAGGCCCGGGGTGTTGCAGAACCAGGCTTCTACGCTCTGGGAGTGGTAGAGGGCCCCGCCGGGCACCGCACCGTAGGGCGCCCGGATGGTTATCGGGCAGTTCCAGACGGCGTTGGAGCGGTAATAGAATTTGGCCGCTTCGTTGACGATCTGGTCGAACGCTGGGGGTATAAAGTCAGCGAACTGTATCTCGGCGACCGGACGCATCCCGTTCACCGAGAGTCCTATAGCCGCGCCAACGATCAAACTCTCCGCCAGCGGTGTATCTATAGCTCGAAACGGGCCGAACTCCTCCGCGAGCCCCTCCGTTACCCGGAACACCCCGCCAGCCCGGCCTACGTCCTCGCCCATGACCATAACGGTGTCATCGGACCGCATCTCCTCGGCCAACCCGTCGTGGATGGCCTGCAGCAGGTTCTTCGTAGCCATCCTTAACCCTCCGCGTAGACGGGCTCGAGGACCTCTTCGGGCTCGGCGTGGGGTGCTTTTTCGGCGTGCTCGACCGCCTCGTCCACCTCCGCTCTGATAGCATCTGCTATCTCTTCCTTTTTCTCCTCGTCGAGCAGCCCCGTCTCCTCCAGGTACCGCTCGAAGCACGCGATCGGGTCTTTCTTGCGCCACTCATCGACCTCTTCGCGCTCCCGATACCGCCGGTCATCGTCGTCCGAGGAGTGGGCGGTCAGACGATAGGTCTTGGCTTCTATGAGGGTCGGCCCTTCGCCCCGACGAGCTCTCTCGAACGCCTCCTTGGCAGCCTCGTAGACGGCCAGCACGTCGTTACCGTCCACCTCGACGCCGGGGAAGCCGTACCCTTCGGCCCGCTTGGCGATAGAGCCGGCGACCTGCATCTTCGCGGGGACGGAGATGGCGTAGACGTTGTTCTCGACGAGGAAGACCAGCGGCAAATCGTGGATGCCGGCGAAGTTCATCGCCTCGTGCCAGTCGCCGCCGCTGGTCGAGGCTTCGCCGCCGCAAGCCAGGGCCACCCCGTCCTCCCCGCGCATCTTGAAAGCGAGCGCCGTACCCGCGGCCTGCGGGTACTGGACGCCCACAGGGGCCGAGGCGGTAACGATGTTCAGCTCTCGACTGCTGAAGTGGCCTGGCATCTGCCGACCGGCGCTGTTTGGGTCCTCCTTCTTGGCCATCAGGCTCAAAAACTGGTCCCGGGCGGTCTGGCCCAGGAACAGGGCTATCGCGGAGTCCCGGTAGTAAGGGTAGACGTAATCGTAGCCCGGCCGGAGGTTGAACGCCGCTCCCACCTGCGCGGCCTCTTGGCCCTGGCAGGAGATCACGAACGCCGCCTTACCCTGGCGGTTTAGGACCCACATCCGCTCGTCCACCTTCCTCGCCAGGAGCATGCAACGGTAGATCCTGAGCAGGTCGTCGTCCTCGAGCCCTAGGACCTCGTGCCTCCTGGACTTCGCGTCCTTGACG
>JALZFK010000379.1 GCA_030861585.1 Actinomycetota bacterium
GCCGCCTCGTAAGGGTCCATCCCGCGCGAGAGCAGCGCGCCTACGATCCCCGAGAGCACGTCCCCCGCCCCCGCGGTCGCGAGCTGGGCGCCGCCGGTGGAGTTTACGGCTGTCCTTTCGCCTTCGACCACCATGGTGTCGGGTCCCTTGAGCACGACGCAACAGCCACCTTCCTCGGCCGTCTGGCGCCCTGTGTGGAGCCTCCGAGCCTGAACCTCCTTCGGGCTCTCCCCAAGCAGCCGCCCGAGCTCGCCCGGGTGCGGTGTAATCACGGGCGGAACGCTCCTTCCGGCGAGGCCCTGCGGGCCGGGGAGGTTCGAGATGGCGTCGGCGTCGAGCAACACCGGGACTTCCGTCTCCTTTAAGACCCCCTCGACGATCCTCCGCCCCCCCTCTCCGACCCCCATCCCCGGCCCGAGCACGACCGCCGAAGCCTCCCCTGCCTGCTCTAGGATGGTATCCGCGGCCCCCGTAGACATGTTGCCCTCCTCGTCCTCCGGCACCCCGGAGACGAGGACCTCGACGAGCTGGGAGTCTACGAACGGGGCAACACCTTCGGCAGTGGCGACGAAGATTATGCCGCACCCCGTCCTCTGCGCCCCTTTGGCCACCATGACGGCGGCGCCCGTCGCCATCCTAGAGCCCGCCACGACGAGCAAAGCCCCCGCCGAGTACTTGTGGGCCGCTTGGCCCCGGCGCGGCACCATGCCCAGCAAAGACCTGGCGTCCGTCCACTCGACCGCTCCCCTCTCGTCTACCTCGGGAGGGAGGCCGATGTCCACTACGGCGATCTCGCCAGCGTACTGCTTGCCAGGGGAAACGACGCATCCTAGCTTCGCCACGTGCGCGCACACGGTCAGGTCGGCTTGCACCGCCTCTCCCCACACCTCCCCCGTCGACCCGTCCACCCCGGACGGCATGTCCACCGCGACAATCGGGGCAGGGTTCGCGTTCATCTTCTCGATGAGGCCAGCCTCCTTTTCGCGCACCTCGCCCGCAAAACCGGTTCCCAAAAGGGCGTCCACGACGAGGTCCGCCCTTTGGAGCTCCTCCTCGTATCTATCTGCTTCGATAAAGCGCACACCGAGGTTACTCAAGATGTCGAGGTTGGTTTTCGCGTCTCCCTCGTATCCCTCTTTCGTGGCGAGCACGGCGACTTCGGCGCCGGCCCGGTGGAGCTCGCGGGCGACGACGAAACCGTCGCCGCCGTTGTTGCCGCCGCCAGCGACGACGAGGACCCGTCGGCTAGCTAAAGATCCGAAGTGTTCAAGCGCCGAGTGGGCCATCGCGACGCCGGCTCGTTCCATGAGGATGCCGCTGGGGATGCCGAGTTCTTGGGCGCCCTCGTCCGCCCGGGTCATCTCATCCGCGGAGTAAAGCTTCAAAGGGGTCCCTCCAAACTGTGATCTCGCTCCGCCCGGCGCACGACGCAGACAGCGACGGCAGAGAGCTCGGAGTGGGTGATGGAGATCTGGAGCTCTTCTTCGCGTACACCGACCGCGTCGGCGAATTTCTCGATCTTACCGAAGATGCGCACCGTCGGCGCCCGGCGACGACGGCGTACGACCTCGACACCGTTCCACTGAATCAGGCCGCAGCCCAAAGCCTTGGTCACGGCCTCTTTCGCGGCCCAGCGACCAGCGTAGTGGCGCTCGGCGAAGCGGAACTTCTCGCAGTAGGCGATCTCGTCTTCCGTGAAGAGCCGCTGGCGTATCCTCGGTGTCCTGTCGAGGGCGAACTTCATCCTCTCGACATCCACGACGTCCACCCCGACCCCCGGCACTACAAAGTTGTTGATGCTCTCCATAAACCACATTATGGTACGGCAGAGGAACTCCCGGCGAAAGGGCTTATGATACGAGGCGTGAGAAACAGAGAGGCCATCATCATCGGCAACCCGAAAGCGGGTCGCACCGGACGCAAGGAGGTACTGAACCGTTGCGCGGAGATCCTCTCCTCAGGTGGTCTCGATGTCGAGGTGTGGCCCACCGAACGCCCGGAGCACGCCACCGAGCTCGCGTCTGCGGCCGGGGCGCGTCTCGTCGTCGCCGCCGGGGGGGACGGCACGGTGAACGAGGTCGTCAACGGCCTCAAGAGGGACGCGACCCTGGGTGTCTTGCCGCTCGGAACGGCGAACGTGCTGGCGAGGGAGCTCGGTCTGCCGCTGAAAGCCGAAGCGGCCTGTGATCGCATCCTCACCGGTACGGAGATGCGCATAGACCTCGGCGTCGCTACGAACCACGAGGGTGTCGAACGCCGCTTTACCTGCATGGCGGGTATGGGCTTGGACGCCCACGTCGTAAACGAGGTAACCCCACGCTTGAAGCGATCCTTGAAGACGCTCGCCTTCGCCCTCGCAGCCTTTAAGGTGTACTTCGAGGGGGACCTGCCGGCGCTGCACATCGTCCACGGCGATACCACCCACGTAACTCAGTTCGCCATCGTCGCCAACGGCCGCTACTACGGCGGCGACTTCCGAACAGCTGAAGCCGCTTCCCTTATGACCGGGAAGCTCGAGGTCGTCCTCGTCGAGCGCGTCAGCCGACTCCTCAGGGCCGACGTTCTGACCGGTATCTTGGCCAAGAGGCCTCTCGACCGTTCCATGCACTCCTTCACTGCCGAGGAGCTGCGCGCCAAGTCGCCCGGCGCTCATGTTCCCGTGCAGTTGGACGGCGAGGTCTGGGGCAGGCTTCCCATGTCGTTCGGCATCGAACCAGCGGCCCTCAAGGTCGTAAGATAGCTTTTAGCGTCAGCCTTCAGCTATCAGACTACTGACAGATCTAGGAATGAACCGCGCCACGTATGCTGAGGAAGGCGCTTACCTTAGCCAACACCGGGCATACGGAGAGTTGAGGGGGGTGTGTGCCTAAACTTCCGTAAATTGGTTAGCCGCTAGGACAGGTGGCTACCTCCCTCCAAGATAGTCGGTGCGGTATTGCCCCGCTTTCGCGGACCGGTCGGAGAGTAAGTCCATTAGCCACGGAGAGAGACCATGACACAGCTCCCTATAGTTTGTGTTTTCTTCCGGTCTCAAGTTCCCACAGGTTCGAACTTAATCGAAGGGGGCTAAAACTAAATCTGATTTTCTAACGATCTCGACGGTACATAGCTGTGGGTTAAAGTGCCAGGTACTAACAGAAAGCTCGACCTCCCTATACTTCTTGCTAAGAATAAACTACCCGTAAGACAGCTTCAAGAAGGATTCAAGCTTGGCTTCGAGGGCATGCGAGCGAAGCTTACGGAGGGCGGCCTTCTGTATCTGACGAATCCGTTCGCGGGTTACCTCCATCTCTCGGCCAATCTCTGCCAAAGTTGCACCTCTGTCGCCGTCGAAGCCGTAGCGGCGTTCGATGACGTAGCGTTCACGCTCGGGGAGATTTTCGAGGAGGCCGCGAACGGAATCTTTGAGGGCATCCTCCAAGACCAGGCCCTCCGAATCGGTCTCTAGCTCGTCGGGAAGGAGGTGGACGAGAGAGCCGTCGTCCTCACCGATAGGCACGTCAGAGGAGACGATGGTTTTGCGGACGGTGAGGGTGTCTATGATCTCCTCTGGACTCTTGCACAAGAACTTGGAGAGGGCTTCTACGGAAGGCTCACGGCCGGTCTTGGTTAGGAGGCTCTTGCAGGCGTCGCTCACGGCCCTTTCTTTGTCGGCGACATGGACGGGAATCCTGATGGAGGAAGCCTTGTTGGAGAGGGCCCGACCTATGGACTGCTTAATCCCCCAAGTCGCGTAGGTTGAGAACTTGGTACCAAATGATGAGTCAAAATCCCACGCCGCCCGTATGAGCCCCATGTTACCCTCCTGGATGAGATCGGCGAATTCGAGACCCTGCCCAACGTACCGGCGCGCAATGGAGATGACGAGTCTCAGGTTGCACCGCACAAGCTCTTTCCAAGCCGCCTCGTCCCCTTCTCGTATCCGCGCGGATAGCTTAGACTCCTCTTCACGACTCAGAAGCCTGTGCCTTCGAGCCCTCCAGAGGTACAGTCCCACGATATCCGACCGCTTCCCGTCTTTACTTTCCCTCACGACGCCTTTCCACTTCTCTCTCCTGATGGGCGAGGAAGGAGCCTTCTGAGAACCCTGCAAGCACCACGAGCTATGCTCCGTCCGGGCAGGCACCCGCGAGGTCTCTACCTGCCTCTAGGGCGAGGGGCATCTTGCACAAGCCGCCGGTCCCTGTGAGAATGAGTAACCGCATCATCGCCAGCTCGTAATTGACCTTGATGAGCTTCACCTTCGCGCGCAACGAAGCTGGTAAGGTTGTAGGATAGGTTGTACCTACCGGCGCCCAGGGCTCCTCTGGTGAGCGTTCTTGCTGGAGTAGGCAAGCGGGCGTAAGCCCCACCTTCACGATCTCCTCGTGGAGGTGCCGGCTGGCGGCGGCCTCTCCGCGTCAAGCTCCCTTAAAAGGGTCTCCCGGAGCCGCTCGTACTGCACCAGGGCGCGTTGGCGCTCCCCGGAGAGGGCGTACAGACGCATGAGGCCTGCGTGCGCTTCTTCGTGGATGGGCTCGCTTTGGACCACCCGCCGCAGCGCTTCGGCGGCCGACCCGAACTCCCCGCGCTCCTCATAGAGCGTGGCCAGCTCGACGAGCGAGGTCAGGTATAACGTTCGCAGCTCCTCGCGCCGGGCTTCGGCCCACCCTTCGTAGCGCTCTTCGGGCAAGAGGTCGCCAGCGTACAGGTCCAGCGCCGCCCGGTAGGCCGTGGGTTCGCGGGCGCGACGGGCCGACTCTACAGCCCGCTCGAAAGCCTCAACATCCACCCAGAGCGTCACGGCCGGGCACAGCTCTAGCACCTCGCCGCTAAGTAGCAACGAGCGGTGAGAAGCGCTGGCCCCAGAGGGCTTCTCGAGCGTCCGGCGGGCAACGTGGAGGGCGTGGCGCAGGTTGTTGGCAGCCGCTTTGGGCTCAAGGTCCGGCCAAAGCAGGTCCATCGCCCGCTCGCGGTGCATGCGGTGGTTCGGTGCCAGGGCGAGCAGCTTTACAAGCTTGGCCGCCTTCCTCAGCCGCCACTGGCTCTCCTCGATCGCTTTGTGCCCCACCGAGGTTCGGAAAGCGCCCAGCAGCCAGATACGCACGCTCTCCGGTACCTCATCTGATGGGCCGCGCATGTAGTGCGCGGCTGCGGTTATTAGGTCAGTACGCCCCATCCGGTCCGTTTGGTAGCCCGGCTATCTCCTCTCAAGTAGAGATCCGTGGCTTTGCGTCCCCGCCTCGCGACAGGTTTGCCTTTATCGTGGTCTTTCCCTTCAACAATTAATGACAAAAAAAGACAAAGACGTCAAGGCTCATGATACGAGGTGAGTCCCAGCAACTATATGCCGCTGCTGGCGTTATGACGCGACGCGGGCCGCAGGGCAGGTCAAAGTCACGGAAGGCGCAGGCCCTTTGTACTCTGCCCGACGGCAGGTAACCGTCTTTAAGGTCAGCTTTCGTCTCTTCGGCGAGGTGTTCAGACCGCATAGTAGTAGACCATGGCCTGGGGTTCTCGCGCGCCTGGTGTAGTAGCAGACGAACCTGCTCCTGCTACA
>JALZFK010000381.1 GCA_030861585.1 Actinomycetota bacterium
AGCTCTCGCGCAATTGGATCATCTTCTCGGGATCTACCCCGCCCCTATCCCCGAACGCCTCGTTCAGGACTGGCTGCCACATCTCGCACTCTTTAAACGGCGCCCCGCAACCGCAGACTTTGTTCTGTATCAGGCCATGTAGCCAGATATTGCGGATCTCGCCGACCGATACGAAATCGTCTACTTGACCCAAGACGTTGCCGAGAAGCGTGCTCCCGCTACGCCCGAACCCGGCGATGTACAACACTTTGATCTTACCGTCGGACGTAGACCGAGGTTCTTCTACCGCTCGCTCCTCACGAGGCAACTCAGGCATCCCGTGGGGTGGCTCGGCGGAGGTTGCGACGTACGGCGGCCCAGAAAGAGGCGAGGAACTGCCGGTCGCTGGGGCTTAGTCCCAGGGCGACGAGCAGTACGAGGAAGAGCGCCAGAAAGAGCGGGGCGAAGACCAGCAGGGCCGGAGCGCCGGCGTAGGCGGGCAAGACCAGCTTCGCCAGGTACGTCGAGGCAGCAGCCAGCAGCCCGGCGATCGCGGGTTTGGCGTACCGAGTGCTGTAAGGCCAGAAGCCCAGCAGCCGGTGGACGAATAACAGGGTCACCGCGTTCACCAGGACCAGCGCGACGGCCGTAGCCGCCGCTGCCCCGAAGATGCCGAAAGCCGGGACCAGCAGCAAGTTCAGCAGCGCGGCCGCCGCGATGGAACCCACAGTGGCGAACATCACTATCCTCTGGTACCCCGTCATGGCCAGAACGCGAGCGGAGGGCCCGACGGAGGCGCTGAAGAGCTGAGCCGCGGCGATAACGACGATCACCGGCCAACCCAAAACAAACTTGGACCCGAAAACCATCATGATGTCCTGGGCCAGCAACGCCGTTACCAGGAAGAACGCCAGAGCTCCCGTAAAGGCCCAGTACGACACGTCCTTGTACAAGTAAGCCAGATCCTGCAAGAGCCCCCTGCGGTAGAGGCTGGAGATCATCGGCGAGAATATGCCGGCGAAGGCGAACAGCACCAGCGTCGAGAGGGCCGCCGTCCGGAAGGCCACGTCGTAGATCCCAACCTCCCGCGCGTTCTCGAAGGCGCCGATCACCAGCAGCGCGAGCCAGGAATTGACCTGCTGCGTGAGGTTGGCCACGATCATCGGCGCCGAGGCCCTGAAGAGCGCCCGGCTCTCGTATTTGGGCTTCACTTCGCGGTCCAGTAGCCTGGGGAAGATTCGCCTCAGGTAATAAAGGGACAGGACGGCGCCAAAGACCATCGAAAGGATGTAAGACGCCACGGCCCCAAGAACCAGAACGTCGAAGAGGTAGAAGACCACGATGAGCACGAGGTTCAAGAGGGGCCGCAATACGTACTGGACGTAGGCGGTGTACTTCACGGTTTGGAAGCCCTGCGTAGCCCAGAGCGCCATACTCATGAGGGTGAAGAACGGCACAGAGACCGAGAAGGCGCTAAATACCGTCTCCAGGAACGGCTCGTTGAAGACCGTGTTCGCGAGGAATCCCGAGCTAAGGAACAGCAGGACCGACAGCGCCACGCTCAATGCGAAGGGCACCCAGAGTGCCTGGATGATGGTGCCCCGCACCCTCCTCACGTCTCCCTCCGCCTGGTAGTGAGCCACGTAGCGCACCACGCCGTTGTCCATACCAAACTGCGAGAAGATATTGGCTATCTGTACCAGCGTCGTCCCGAGTACGTAGAACCCCAGCTGGCCCGGTCCGTACATCCGGGCCATGGCCACCTGCGTCGCGTAGCCGAGTAGTCGGCTCGCCCCCTGCCCGATGGAGCTCATGCCCACGCCCCGCGCAATCTGTCCTACGTAGGCATCGTACCGCTCGTCTTCCGAAGGGGCGCTCAACCGAAAGTTACTCCATTGCGAGTCATGGGGGCAGATGATAAAGGTCTCCCCCGCCTTCTTCAATCAGCCGGCCTTCAGGCAATGCTCGGATTCGCTCTTTACCAAGATGGCTCGCTTTACGGGTGGGATCGCGAGTGCTCGGAGTCTCCGTGCCCTGCTCGCTATGCGGTGGTGAGGGCTCGCTCCGAGGTCTCGTCCGAAGAGGAGAATGCCGGCGTTCCGGCGGCAAGTTTGATCGTCACGCCCGCCAGGATAAAAAAGTAGATCGTAGACGGCGGGATGTACCAGTGCCACTCCAAGGCCGACGAGACCAAGTACACGACCACGGCCCCCGTAAGGCCCGCGAGCAGCACCTTCCGCTCCCCGGTAGCCCGCCACGCGGCCTGCGTCGCGTAGCCCACCACAAGGGCAGCGAAACCCGCAAGGGCAAGGAAAGCCACTATACCGGTCTCCGTACCCTGCTCCAGGTAGACGTTATGAACCTGTCTTGCCCCCCCAAAACCCGGGCGGTTTTCCAGCCAGGTGTAGTGGAAGGTGCCGGCTCCTGTGCCGGTTAGGGGGTGCTCTTTCCATTCCTCCCAAGCAACCCCCCAATACTTGCTCCTGGAGTTCGAGTTGAGGGAGGTGAGCCTCTCGTTGGCCCTCTCGGGCTTTTCAATCCCCGTGGCGAAAGTGCCGAAGAGCCCACCCTTCTCGATCTGCTGGCTCGCTACTAAGTAACCCAAGAGGCCAATTCCCACCAAGACCGCCGAGGCGGCGGCCGCCCCGAGATAGCGGCGTATCGCCGGGACGAGCTCGTAGCGTTCGACTAGGACGGCGTAGCCCACCTGCAACAGGAACGCGGCCAGAACGGCGATTACGAGGTCCGTCCGGAAAGCCTGGCCGTCGGTGGCCCTAAGGCTATCGTCGGACACGTAGCTGAAGAAGCTACCCAGGTCCTGCGCCCTCCCCGTGAGCCAGGCGAGGGGTCCACAGACGAGGAGCAGGTTCGTGAACATCTGCAGTCGGCTTCCGCCCACGGCGAAGAGCACCGCCAGGCCTACCCCTAAAGCCAACATCCCGCCCCTGGAGAAAGTAAAGTAGAGAATGGCGCCGAAGACCAGGATAAGGGCCGCGTACAGCCCCCGCACGATGGGGTTCCTAAGCTGGGTCATACGTCCGAGCCCGAGCGCGATGCCCATCCCCAGGACTACCGCGGCGGTGTTGGCGTACTCCAGGGTAGAACCGACCCTCACCCCATCGGGGGTGTTCGCGGGATACTCGACCGGGTTCGTCTTCTGGAGCACGCCATACCCTGCGACCGCACCCGCTAGCAGGCTCATCCCATCGATGAAGGGTCCCACGAGCCGCCGCGAAGACAACGAAGCCGCCGCCAGGGCGAACGTGGCGAGGTACATCGAAGAGCGCAGCAGCTCTTGGACCGTGTCGGCCCGGCTGATGGTCCAGCTCAAAGACAAACCCTTGATGGCGACGAGCGCCGCGAGGAAACCCACGAGCACCCAGACAATCTTCGGTACGTCCGCGAAATAATGGGCGACGAACAGGGCGATGAAGAGCAGGCCCAGGATCGAGGCGGCCACCGGCAACCACCGCTCGACGCCGAAGAGGCCCCGGTCGAACATCCCGTAAAGAGTGATAGCCATCAAAGCCGCAAGAACGAAGCTTTTAAAGATCGTCAGGCTGCGGTCCGCCGTCCGCCCCTTCTCCAGGGAGCTTCTCCCGATTCGGCCGACCGCCGGTATCTCCCCCGTCTCGATGCCCTCTTTGGGTTGCCTCCTAAACATGGCCGTTCAGTACCACCCCGAAGAGGTTGACCCGCGCGTCCAGAAGGGCGTCAGTGAAGCCCCGGGCGACCCCCTTCGGGGTGCTGGCAGCGTGCACGACGAGCAGGACGCCGCCGAAAGAGCTCCAGAGGTTCGGGGCGGCGAGCACTTCGTCCGCCACGGGAGCGTCTAGGAGGACCACTTCCCTCTTCTCCTCGAGGGCCCGGACGGCTCCGACGAGCTTCGGCAAGTTCGCGAGGGTCCACGAAACCCGTGAGACCGGGCCACTGGGAATGATCCGCAGGTTCGGGGCCGCGTCGAAGCCATAGTTCTCGAGATTCCTGCCGCCCTCTAAGGCGCTGGCGAGGCCGATGAAGTTTGGCCGGTCGAAACAGAGGTGCAAGTGCGGCCGATCCAGGTTGCAATCTACCACGGCGACTTGCTTGCCCGCGGCCGCGAGCGCCGCCCCTAAGCCGATGCAGACCGTGGTGCGTCCCACCCCTCGCTGCGGGCCGGTGATGACCACGCTCCCGGTGGAGCGCCCTAGAGAATCCAGGTTTTCCGCCAACGCGGCGAACGAGCGCCCGACCTCAGAGTCGGGCACAAACAGCCGCTGTGTCCGTGCGATCCATCCCCCGGCAGCCCGCGCGTCCGCGACGCTCGTCTTTGCGACGTTACCCTCCGGGTTCATCCCGCCCCCCCCTCTCGAGAGAGGAAGCCATCCGATAGGTCGTCCGAATAGTCGGGGATCACGCCGAGCACCGGCGCCCGGAGCGTAAGTTCGGCGTCTCTCGAGCCACGCCAGCGGCGAGCGCGGCTCTCCAGGAAAAGGGCCCCTAGCCCCCCGATCAAGAGCCCGCTCCCGGCCGCGATCGCGGCGATGAACGCCCACAGACCGGACCGCTGCTCCGGGGGTTCGGCGGGTTGTTCGACCTCGGCGTCCACGGCTACGGTTC
>JALZFK010000257.1 GCA_030861585.1 Actinomycetota bacterium
ACGCCATGGCGTACCTCTCGGTGATCTCTAATAAGGATGATTCGGTTTCGTTAGAGCGGATCATCAACGTCCCCAAAAGGGGGCTCGGCGCAACCTCGGTCGCGCGATTGGGCGAGTACGCCTCCCGCAACGGCATCTCCTTGTACGACGCTCTAAGCGAAGCGGGAGAGGCGGGGCTTACGGGCGCGGCCTGCAAAGCTTGCGCGCGGGTGCGAAACCTCTTCGAAGGGTGGCGGGTGGCTGCGCGGGAGGTGCCGCCGGCGGAGCTCGTAGAGGCCGTTCTGGACGAGTCGGGCTACCGGGCGGAGCTCGAAGCGGAGGGCACGGTCGAGGCGGAGTCGCGTCTGGAGAACCTGGGGGAGCTCGTGAACGCCGCCGCGGAGTACGAGCGCGTCGAACCGGAGCCCACTTTGGATGGCTTTTTGCAGGAGCAGGCGCTGTATTCGGAGGCGGACAAGCTCACGGGCGAGGGTAGGGTCACGCTGATGACGCTCCACAATGCCAAGGGCCTGGAGTTCGGCCACGTCTTCGTGGTGGGGATGGAGGAGGGGACGTTCCCGCACGCGCGGTCGCTGGACGAACAGAACCTGGAGGAGGAGCGGCGGCTGTGTTACGTGGGCATCACGCGGGCGATGAAGACGCTCACGCTCACGTACGCCCGCGTGCGCTCGACGTACGGCGAGCGGGAGTACCAGATGCCCTCGCGCTTCCTCTCGGAGATCCCGGAGAGGCTCAAGGCCGGCTCCGTCCCCGCCAGCGCTTCGGGGCGCGGGGGGTGGGGCGGTGCTTTGCCTCGCAGAGGCGAACCCGAGAGGGCGGTTCCGGCGGATTACAGCGCGGGGGAGAAGGTGCGGCACGCGAAGTTCGGGGTCGGGGAGGTCGTCGAGGCACAAGGAGGGAAGGTCGTCGTCCGGTTCGGTTCTCAGGAGAGGATCTTCGTGCCAGAGTTGGCGCCTTTGAGCAAGGCGTAGGGGTCTAGAAGAAGAGTTTGGTATGCCATACATCTACGTTACGGGCTACGCCTTACCGAGTACGTCTCCAAGCATCTTGTGGTGAGGAGCCTCCTGGGCCATCAGGGCAGGCGGAGTCGATGTATAGGCTTATCGACGCCCTCGACTATTGGGTTCCCTATTGCCTCCCAAGGCCGGGTTTCTTAGAGGCCCCGGCTTTTCATGCCCTCCAGGTAGCTGAGTTTCCGGGAAGGCCCCTTCTAAACATCTCGTGAATAGAGAAAACCCGTCGCTTAGGATAGACGCAAGCTCTTAGCGAAAACGCCGCCCGAGACGAAAAGAAATAACACTAGTTCCTACATATATAACTCACCGTCTTCTAGGCTTCTAGCAAAACAGTGGCTTATGGAACGTTTTTGTCAATACACCATATATTGTGCTAATACTCGTAACATACACAAAACATACTATTGGTCACCAAATATCCTCCTTTTGGAGGATACGGCCCGAACAAGGGAATGCAATGATTGTCTCAGAAGCGATCTAGTGGGGATCGCCAGAGTAAGGAGGTGGTGCCTATGAGGCGCATCTTTTTGGTTCTTGCGGTGACAGCGGCATTGCTAACGGTAGTGGCCACGCCCGCTATGGCAGACCGAGGAGGCGACGACTGCGGCTGGTGGGGATGTCACCACGACGACTGCGACTGGTGGCGGTGTAAGGATGACAACGACTTCATTCGCAGTTCGCCCTTCTTCTTTCCCCATTTTAAAGACGATTGCGAATGGGAGTTCAAAAAGGGGTGGTTCTGGGGACCCTGGGGCTGGCAATGGGGGGCGTGGGAACTCGATTGCTAAGGCTAGTTGCCAGTAGGAGGAGGTAGGCTCGTAGAAGAAACGTCGTCTTGGGCCTCCGCTAAACTAACGGAAGAACGTGCAAAAGCCGGAGCTCTTAAACTCCGGCTTTTGTGTCCAACCACATCCACTGTCAAGATACGCCAACTACGAAACAACCCGGAGGTCTAAACACCCCCTGAAACTCACCCCCATGGACCTTTATTGAGAGCCCGTATATGGGTATCCGGACAGACCCCCTCTCGGCGGCCTCCCCAGCCGCAGGCTCACGCCTGCCAACACAGAGTTGTAAAACGCCTACGCGCTGCTCCGAAGCCGTTTCACGGCAGCCGTACCCAGGCCATGCATCTCATCATTAAGGCATCCTCACGCGTGGCCGAAGCTCTCGCCCTCCTAGAATTCTTCCTCGCTGCCAGCCCCAAGACCTCGTTCAGGCTCATTCAGGCCCGAGGACATGGCCATGACCGAGGACGCCTCCTCGAGGACCTTCGTCAGGTAGGCGAGGAGCATGCAAGCCGACAGAGCGCAACTCGCAGGAGAGGTCTCCGACGCCCTCGCCAGCTACATGCGCGAGAAGACGGAGCAATCGCTCGCGTCACAGGTCGATACCTGCACGTAATCGCCGCTCACCTCACCGAGATGTGGCTAGGACGAACGCCGAACACGCCCAGCCACCAAAAGATCCTGTACCCGTTCTCGGTACTCGTCGGGATGGCGGTAGTTACGGCTGCAACCAAGTTCGCCGGCAACACGGACTGGATCTGGGCAGAGGAGCAGACCTAGACGGTTCTTCGTAACACTTTGTGCCTTCAGGCTCGACCGATCGGTCGATCGCAAGTGTGACCGTTCGACCGATTACCTTTCGGTGCCCAGGCTCCAATATGTACTCAGATGCCGTAGAAGCGACGCAAAGGAGCCCGACGCAGATGTTGTTACACGCACGCACCGATTCAGACGCCACCGCCGAAGACCGGTTCGCCGAATTCCGCGTCTCGGTGCGCAAAGCAGCCGGCCCACCTCAAGCAAAGCTCCTTGCCGGGCTAGCCACCCAGGAGCGCCCACACTCCCCGGAGCGCCAACTACTGTACATCCCGGACGGCTGCACGCACGTTGCCGGCGACCCCGCCCACTGGTAGCAGCCATAGAGAGGGCACTAGACGTCGCCGTGCTAGAGGACGGCACCGTTATCGAGGAAATAGAGCGCATCTGCCCCATGACGGGATTCAGGACGCGCTGGTCGCTTCCTCACCTAGGTGACACGGGCTACTACCAGTCCGACGAGCTCGGCCCCACTAAAACCAGGAGACCCACGTCAAAGGAGTGGATGGCCGCGAGCGGTAAGACCACGGCCTCCGCTTTCCCAACCGCTGCGGGCGGGTGAACCGCAAGACTTGCGTTCATAGGGACTGCTTCAAACACCTCGAACGGGCCAGTCTCCCCCGGATCCGCTTTCACGACCTGCGGCACACTGCAGCAACGTTCGCGATAAGGGCGAACATCCCCATATACGTAGTTTCCAATATGCTGGGCCACAAGGACCCGGCCATGACCTTGAGGCACTACTCCCACGTCCTCGACCAGACGCGAGATGAGGCGGCGGAGCGCATGAATTCTTACTCTTTCTGAGCGGCCCCGGCTTCTGCTAGACTTCCGTAGCAAGCGGTAACAAGCAGGGCATCTGTAGTCGGTCGGCGTCGGGTTGGCATCGGGGAATGGTATAAAGGTCGGGAGATCGGCTTACCTAAAGGGAAAGTAGAGGTTTATGCCGCACATCTACGTCACCGGGCACAGAAACCCGGATACGGACACGATAGCCTCGGCGATCGGGTACGCGGAGCTCAAAAGCCGGCTGAACCCAGACGACGTATACGTCCCGGCGCGTTTGGGAGAGGTGAATACCCAGACCCGGTGGGCGCTAACGGAGAGCGGAGCGAAGGAGCCGGACCTCCTCAAGCACATCATGATCCGGGTCAAGGACGTAATGCATGGCGTGGTAACAGCCCATAGGAACGATCCCTTACGCAACGTCGGGCTGACGATGGCAAAGAGCAATATAGGCCAGGTTCCGATCGTCGACGATGCCGGTTCGCTCGTCGGCATCGTAACCGAGAGGGACCTGGCGCGCATGTACATCCGGGAGTCCCGGGAGGCCTCCACCTTCGCCACGACCCCGGTCTCCGTGGGCTCGATAGTCGAGGTCTTGGAGGGCGAGCTGCTCGTGGGGGAAGACAAGGAGACCAGCGGCAAGCTGTGGGTAATCTCCATGAGCGTCGACTCGATGGGTCAGCAAATGGCCCCCGGCGACATCGTCGTTATCGGGGACAGGGTCAGGGGTCAGCGGCGGGCGATCGAGCTCGGCGCGGGTATCCTCGTGATCTCGAACGGTGTCAGGCCCCAGGACGAGGTTTTGAAGATGGCCGAAGAGAAGGGGACGACGGTCGTGCTCAGTCCCCTGGACTCCTATGTGACGAGCCGGATGATACAGCTCTCGGTGCCGTGCTGGGAGGTGATGAGCGAGGACCCGTTGACCGTGCATCCGGAGGACCTCATCGCGGACATTACCCAGCAGGTCATGGAGGTTCACTACCGGGCGGCGGTT
>JALZFK010000397.1 GCA_030861585.1 Actinomycetota bacterium
GGCCGGGCGGGCGACTCCGAGATGGACCCGCGTATCACGCTCGCCGCCGAAGGAGTCCGGCTGTTGGCAGCGGACATCGAGCGAATGGTCGGGGAGGAGGGGTGCGAAGCGGCGGTAAAAGACCCGCACGAAAACGCCCAAACCGATGCATGAGCACCCCAGACCGGTCTTTGGGCCAGTTACCTTCCGGACAAGCTGCTCATGGTTGCGTGGCGGGGAGCACGGTAGGGCGCGCCGCGGTGGGATTGGGAGGCGGAAACGTATTCGCCGATTCCAGAAAAAGTACAGCGTGCGCCACGCGGCCTCCCGGCGCGAGGAACCCAAGGATCCTTCCCTCAGACGTGTCGCGGAATAGTGGCGTGGAGGCAGGCGTGCTCAAGGTTATGAGCTTCAACATCCGGGGCTTCTCTCGCAGGGGCGACGGGAGCAACCGGTGGGAAAACCGGGCTGCGCTGAACGTTGCGACGATCAAGCGGTACGCGCCGGACCTGATCGGCTTGCAGGAGCTGCAAGAAGAGAGCCTGACCACTTACGGAGAAAAACTACCCGAGTACGCCCACATCCTGGGGCCGGAGGCGGGCAAAAAGACGCCCCACGAGTTCAACGCGATCTTCTTCGATCCCACCCGGCTTACGGTGCTCGACTCGGGCGGGTTTTGGCTCAGCGAGACCCCAGACAGGTACTCCTCGGCGTGGCGATCGAGGGTCGTCCGCTCCGCGAACTGGGCGAGATTCGGGAGCCCGAACGCCGATCTCTCCTTCCTGCACCTGAACACCCACCTCGACCACATAAGCAGCCTCGCCCGCGCGAAGGGGAGCGAACTGATCCTGCGCAAGGTAACGGAACTCCAGGAGGAGGACGGTCTCCCGACCGTCGTGACGGGAGATTTCAATTGCCTGCCCGGGTCTTTCCCGTACCGGAGTTTCGTGGAGAACGGTTTCGAGGACACCTTCCTTACCGCCGGTAACGAAGACGGCGAGGATGCGAGCACGTTCCACGCTTTCGAAGGGCTGCGGTACTTCTTGCTGCGCTGCGGCGACAGGGTGCGCCACGGTCACAAGCCGCGCCGCATCGATTGGATCCTCCTAAAAAACAGCCGGCAGCGCTTCCGAACCGAGGCACACGAGATCCTACGAGACCGCGACGCGAAGCCTGCGATCTACCCGAGCGACCATTATCCGATTCTTGCCACGATCGCCCAGGCCGCTTGAGCGCAAGAGAAGCCGCGGGAGAAAGACCGGCAGCGCAGGAGGAGGCAACCCCGCTCCGATCGCTGCGGGAAGGCGCTCCACCTGCGGCGTCACGGCCCGGGCAGGTTCCTCTCCGACTCGTCGGCGGGATCGGAAGCCTGGATGGCCTCGCCCCGTTAGTAAGCGGCCTTCGTGAGCCCATGTGCCGAGATGGGGGTGGTCGGGAGCAAGAGCGTCGCTATAAGCACAGCCCTGTAGATTATCGTCAGATCCCTCGTGGCCGCCGCGACGACGAGCCGCGGGCCGTTCACCAGACCGGCCTTTAGCGCGTTGCGCAGATCCACGGTCGGGAACTGCAGATCCATACTGCCGAGGTCGCGCAATGTCGTGAAGCCGTAGCTCATGCACTCTTGGGCGAGGTTCAAACCCTTCAGCGCCTTGGCAGCCGAGGACTGTAGCGTCTGCTGGGTAAGGTCAGAGGCGTCGATCGTGAGATGCACGTGGGTGTCTATGGAGCCCGGCATAACGGTGCGCTCGGAGAGGTCCACCACATCGGCGTCCGGAGGACGATTTAGCTCCTCGGCGACCACACCAACACCACCGGCTTGCTTTGCGTCATGGCTTCTCCCTACCGCATCTTCCCGCACTACCCCACTGCTGCCGTCCCGAGGCCGTTTTTCGTAGCAACATGGGTTAGGACGACAACCAGGCTCGCGCGGCGACGACCATGGCTTCGACGCCGGTCTCGAGCGTCGGATGGATGACCGGCGCGAAGTTCGGGGAGTGGTTTGTCGGAATATCCAGCGCGACCCTTCCGGCCTGCTTGGCCTTGTCGTAAGCGTCGGGGGCGGTCCCACCGACGTACCAGAACACCGAGGGAGCGTGCGACTCCGTCCCGAAGGAGCCGAAGTCCTCGCTGGCGGGGATCGGCGCGGAGAGCTCCTCGACGCGGTCGTGATCGAAATAAGAGCCGAAGGCTCCGGCGACCCGCCCGGTGGCGTCGGGGTCGTTGACGGTGAGCGGGTAGCGGTTTATGGGGGTGATCTCCGGCCGCTTGGGGGCATCCGAGGCGTCGGACTCGGCGTTCGCGATCCGCTCGATCGAGTCGAGCACGCTCTTACGCACACCTTCGTCGAAGGTGCGAACGTTGAGCTTGATGGTCGCGTCGTCGGGGATGACGTTCTCCTTGGTGCCGGCTTGCAGCGCGCCCACGGTCAGGACCGCGGCGTCGGTGGCGGCGATCTCGCGGGAGACGATCGACTGCAACCGCAGCACCGTCGAGGCGGCCATGGCGACCGGATCGACGGTGGCCTCGGGCATCGAGCCGTGCCCGCCGCGGCCGAACATGCGTATTTGCAGGCTGTCGGAGGCGGCCTGCGTGGTGCCGGGCCGGTAGCTCACGGTACCCGCCGGAGTCGGCATGACGTGCTGGCCGAGCACGACGTCGGGTTTGGGGAAGCTGTCGAAGAGCCCGTCGTCGATCATGGCCTGCGCGCCCTCAGCGGTCTCCTCGGCGGGCTGGAACACGGCCATGAGCGTGCCGCTCCACGCATCGGTAGCCTGCGCCAGGAGCGCCGTCACCCCCACGAGGCAGGTGGTGTGCATGTCGTGGCCGCAG
>JALZFK010000403.1 GCA_030861585.1 Actinomycetota bacterium
GCCAGCCGCTCCTCCCAGCGGGCGGTCAACTCCGGGGAGGCGAGAGGGCTCTCGTCGAGGAGTCCGATCAAAGCCCGCCCCTTCTCCGTCGGGACGAGCATCTTTTTCTCGCGCTCTAGGTAGCCGACCTTTAGGAGCCGTTCGATGATTGCGGCCCGCGTCGCCGGGGTCCCGAGCCCGGAGTCCTTCATGGCCTGCCTTAGCTCCTCGTCCTCCACAAAACGGCCCGCGGTCTCCATCGCACCTAAGAGCGTCGCCTCAGAATAGCGTGGTGGCGGCTTGGTCTCTCCCTCCTTTACCGCGACCTTCGCGACGGACCACTCCTGCCCAACCGAAACAGGTGGCAGGATGGTCGGCTCCTTCTCCTTCTTCCCACCAACCCCGTCGGGATATAGCCGCCGCCATCCGGCTTCCAGCACGACTCGGCCCCGCGAGAGAAACGCTTCGCCCCGGACCACGGTGACGATGGTCGTGTTCTCGAAACGAGCCGCCGGGAAGAAGACCGCCAGGAAACGCCTGGCGACGAGGTCGTAGACCTTCGCCTCGTCCGGCGGAAGATCTCCAGCGGACTTTTTGTTTGTCGGAACGATGGCGTGGTGGTCCGTGACCTTCGCATCATCCACGGTGCGTTTGTTGATCGGAAGCCTCGAGAGCGAGAGGAGCTCCGTAGCGAAGGACTCGAGATCAGGGAGAACGCCCGCGGCCTCGACACGCTTTTTGAGCGTGTCGGCCATGTCCTTAGAGAGGTAGCGGCTAGAGGTGCGGGGGTAAGTTATGAGCTTGCGCTCCTCGTAGAGGGCCTGGGCCGCCCGCAGCGTCCTCTCCGCGGTGAAGCCATGCTTCGCGTTGGCGTTGCGCTGCAGCTCGGTGAGGTCGTACAGCAGCGGCGGCTTCTCGGTCGCCATCTTTTTCTCGGCCTTTCGCACGACGCCGGTGCCACCTCGTACCTTGTCGGCTATCTCCTCGGCAGCCTCACGCTCCTTGAGACGGTTCTGTTTGTTCTTGAACCAGACGCCGTCGTAGCTCTGTCCATCACGCGCGAAGCGGGCGTAAACGGTGTAGAACTTCTCGGGTTTGAAGTTCTCTATCTCCTTTTCGCGGTCCACAAGGAGCTTGAGTGTGGGGGTCTGGACGCGGCCGACGGAGAGGACGTTGCCGGGACGGCCGAACTTCGTGGAGTAGGCGCGGGTGGCGTTCATGCCCACGATCCAGTCCGCCTCGCCGCGGCTGCGAGCGGCGTCTTCGAGAGGCTTCACCTCCCGAGCGTCACGCAGAGAGGCAAAGCCTTTTCTTATGGCTTCTGGGGTCAGGGAGGAGACCCAGAGCCTACGGACGGGTTTTTTGCAACGGCTAAGCTCGTAGAGGTAGGCGAAGATAAGCTCCCCCTCCCTTCCCGCGTCGCACGCGTTGACAACCTCTGAGACGGCGGAGGAGCGCATGAGCTTCTTGACAACGTCGAACTGCTCGCGGGTCTTCGCGTTGACCTCGACCTTGAACTTCTCGGGAACGATGGGCAGCGTCTCCAAGCGCCACCTTTTGTACTCCTCGCCGTAGGCGTGGGGAGGGGCTAGCTCCGCGAGGTGCCCGAGGGCCCAAGTGACGGTCCAGCCCTTCCCGACGAGGGCTCCCTTCTCCCGGCGGTGACGCCCGAGGGCGTTGGCCAGGTCCCTGGCTACGGATGGCTTCTCGGCGATGACGAGCCTCATACGCCGAGTATACGGGACGAAGCCGAGGAGACCAGGAGAGATAGGTCCGATACCGTCTTACCAGATCGGAAGAAACTAGCTTCCGCCCTTGTCGGAAATGGCCGTGAGAACCGAGAGTCCCCTCAACCGCCGAGTCGGGCGAGGAAGGCGCGCATAGCGTCCACCGTGACCGGCGGAGCGGAGTAGAGGATGTCGTAGTGGTTCGTGTTCTCGACCTCGACGATGATGCTATCGAGAACGGTTTTTCGTATCCTCCAAGCGTCGTCCGGGGGGAGGATGAAGCCTTCTTTGGGGCCGGCGAGGCCGACGGTCGAGAGCAGTATGAGGGTGGGACACCGGATGCGCGACCACAGCTCCGAGAGAGGGAAGCCGTGCATCTTCTCACGGTCGTTTCGGACAGTTTCGAGATCAGTGACGGGGTACCAGCTGCCGTCGTCCCCAGGTCGGACGTCACCGGCGAAGTAGCGCTCCAGGTGCTCGTCCCATCGGTCCGCAAAAACGGGCTGACTCTTGAGGTATTCCAGGTAGGCTTCTTGAGAGGGGTAGCTCCCTTTGACACGCTCGATGGCAGGATCTAGGAGGGCGTCGATCTGGTCGTTCACGTCGGAGCCGCCGTCTATGAGGACGAGGCCCCGAAGCCTCTCTGGGTGGTGGGCGGCGAGGTACACCCCGATCATGGCGCCCATAGAATGCCCGGCTAAAACTACCCTCTCGAGCACCTTCCGATCCATGAGCGCGAGTAGATCCCGTGCGTGCTCCGGAATACCGCCTTCGCTCGCCGAGATTCCCCTCGAAGCTCCCCTACCACGCAGGTCCGGCGCGATGAAGCGCCAAGGACCGCCGGAGACACCCGCGGCGAGATCCAATTTGTCCACCAAAGCTTCAAAAGCCTCTGCCCGTCCGGTGAGGCCATGGACGAGGAGGGCTACGTTCGGGTCATCTGCCTCCCCCCACTCGACGGTGCTCAAGTCAGTGCTTCCTAGATGTGCCACCCTGAGCT
>JALZFK010000004.1 GCA_030861585.1 Actinomycetota bacterium
TGCGCGAGGGAATGGACCCGTACGGGATCCGGGAGGTGGTGATCGAGTTCGACAACGGCGATTCGGACACCTTTCGGCCCCGCCTTAGGGAGGAGTTTCGGTCCTACGAGTTGCATCAGATGGCGACCTACATAGACACCATGGCGAGCTCCGTCCGCACTGGCCAGAGACGCTAGAGGGAGGCAGGCTTGCACGGGATAGAACGCACCAGGAAGCTTCCGGGATCGCTCGCGCAAGAACAGGGCGTCAGTCGGGTGGTGGTACGCTACTCCGACGGACGCGTTCTCAACTTCGTCGCCGACGCGGGACGCGACGTCTTTAACGAGGACGATTTCCTCGAGCTAGAGAAGGTCTTCACCCGGGCCTCATCGGCTGCCGAATGGGCTGAGGTAGGCGACGTAGCGGCAGAACAGGCATAGGCGCCCTACCGGCCCGGTTCATCCCCGGCGTCGGTGTAGCGGGTGTAGCTGTCGTAATAGTCTTGGTCGAGGGTGATCTCTTCCCCGGCGAGCTCGCGGCGCCTCAGGTCCCAGAGAACCTGCAGGTCGTGGTCGAGCTTGTGGATCCTCTGTTGCCCTTCGAGATCTAGGCCATGCCTGGATTCTTCGTGCACCAGCCTCTCGCGCTCCTCCGAAAGCTCCTGTATCTTGCGCATCACGCTCTCCGCCACTGTTTTGCCTCCTGGTCTCTGTGAGCTACCATTATAGTTTTATTCTAGCGGAAAGCGCCGGGCGTACCGCTGTGTGGTGAGCTTTCGTGCTCTACAATTGGGTGAACAGAAGGGAGAGCTTTGCTCAAAAAGATTTACCACTTGGGCTATGCGGTCGAAGATCTCACCACGGCGTCCCGCTTTTACAAAGAGCACTTTGGCGTTACTTTGGGCGAGCCAGAAGAGGTCGAGGAGCAGGGCATAATCGCCACGATGTTCGACGTGGGGGAGTCCAAGATCGAACTCGTCCAACCTACCCACTCGGACTCGCCGGTAGGCAAGTTCCTCGCCAAAAGGGGCGAAGGCTTTCACCACGTCGCCTTCCAGGTTGACGACCTTGAAGAAGCCCTGAGAGAGCTCAGAGAGAGCGGCGTCGAGCTCATAGACGAGAAGCCGCGAGTGGGCGCGGGCGGTACACGTATGGCCTTTCTGCACCCGAACGGTGCCCACGGTGTACTTACCGAGCTCGTCGAGCTGCCCGAGAACAAAGGTTAGGAGAAGCGCAAGCATGGACGTCGAGAAGCGTGGCGAGGAGCGTCGGACGGAGTCCGGAATCGAGGTAAAGCCCGTCTACAGGCCCGGTGACCTCGAAGGCTTCGACTACGAAGCGGAGCTCGGGGAGCCCGGCGAGTACCCGTACACGAGGGGCGTCTATCCCACAATGTACCGCGGTCGGCCCTGGACCATGCGCCAGTACGCGGGCTTCGGCACGGCCAAAGAGACCAACGCTCGCTTCAAGTACCTCATCGAAGCCGGGCAGACCGGGCTCTCCGTCGCCTTCGACCTCCCAACCCAAATGGGGCGCGACTCGGATCACAAGCTGGCTTTGGGCGAGGTCGGCAAGGTGGGGGTCTCCATAGACTCCCTGCTCGACATGTGCGACCTCTTCGACGGCATCCCCTTGAAAGGCGTCTCGACCTCCATGACCATCAACGCCACCGCCTCGATCCTCTTACTCCTCTACGCCTTGGTTGCCGAGGAGCAGGGGGCGGAAGCCAAGGATATCACCGGCACCACCCAGAACGACATCCTTAAGGAATACCTGGCGCGCGGGACCTATATCTACCCGCCAGGGCCGTCCATGAGGATCACGACCGACATATTCGCTTACTGCGCCAAAGAGTTGCCGCGCTGGAACACCATCTCCATCTCCGGCTACCACATCCGCGAGGCGGGCTCGACGGCCGTCCAAGAGCTAGCCTTCACGCTCTCCAACGCCATCGCCTACGTCGAGGCAGCTATGCGAGCGGGCCTCGAGGTGGACGAGTTCGCCCCTAGGCTCTCGTTCTTCTTCAACGCCCACAACGACCTCTTCCAGGAGGTCGCCAAGTACCGGGCGGCGCGTCGGATGTGGGCCAGGATTATGCGGGAGCGCTTTAGTGCCGAAGACGAGCGGAGCCTCAAGCTCCGCTTCCACACTCAGACCGCAGGCTCGTCGCTCACGGCCCAGCAGGCCGAGAACAACATCGTCCGCACGACCATTCAGGCGCTCTCGGCAGTCCTCGGCGGAACGCAAAGCCTCCACACCAACGCTTTCGACGAGGCTTTGGCCTTGCCGACGGAGAAGAGCGCCCGCATTGCCCTGCGGACCCAGCAGATCCTGGCGAGCGAGGGCGGCCTCGTAG
>JALZFK010000036.1 GCA_030861585.1 Actinomycetota bacterium
TCGAAGGGCAGATGCGCAAAGGGATCGGTGATCTCGACCAGCTGCCACGTCCCCTCCCTTTCGAGGGCTTCTTGCTTCTCTTTGAAGCCCCCATCCTCGTACACGTCGGTGCGGACGCTGAAGATCATGTAACCTCCGGGCTTGGTGACCCTGATCAACTCGTCGAAGGACTCGGGCGGGGCATGCCCTGCGGCGAAGACGCCCGTCGATACGACGGCGGCGAAGGCGTCGCTGGGGAGATCCAACTGTCCTCCCAGCTCCATCTGGCGCAAGTCCTTATACACGCCCTTCTTACGGGCAAGCTCCAGCATATTACGGGAGATGTCTATGCCGACTAGATCCCCGTGGCCGAGTAGCCTAAGTATCTCGCCCATCATCCCGGTGCCGGCACCTGCGTCAAGTACCGCTCCGTCTTCGGCCCGAACGTAGCGACCGAAGAACCCGGCCGTGACCGCGGGGGTAGCGTACCCGTAGCTCAATACGTTCTGCTCATAATCCTCCGCCCAGTTGTCGTAGAGCTCCGCGGCCTCCTGGCTATCTTTGGCGGTGTACACATTCTGCAAATCGAACGAGCTTTGCGAGCGCTCGGACCTGTCGGCATCACTCAAAGGGTACCTCCCGTGGTATTCGTAGGTTTGCCTGAATGCGCGGTTGGCGACGCTCAAGCATTTTTTGCACCTTACACTACGGGGTCGGCTCCCGCAACGACCCCGGCAGAGTAGGACGAGCTTAGAGATGCAGGCGGCGGATGCGATCGGCAAGCTAGTCGGAGAGAGGCACCAAGACTACTTCACGGTGTCCGTGTTTGTCAGGGTCGAGAAGTCCCCGACGGCGGACGACCTCAAGCATCTGGGCACCTCGCTTGCCAACTACGTATCGATAGGGATGCTCCACAAGGTAGGCGTCACACCTGTAGCACGAACCGTGGAGTAGGCGCTCAGAGACCAGGAACCGAAAGACGCCGTAACCGTCACCGACGAGAACATCGAGAGCCTGTACACGAGCTACCACCCCGGGGACGGCAGAGCTAACCTGGTCGTTTTCTTGAAACCTCAGCTATCGCTCTACAAGGTAAAGACGCTCTCGGAGCTTCTGGAGGGTAAAAGGTCGGGAGAAGACACCTCATTGATCGTCGCCATTCGTCATCGATCCCCTCTGTTCGCCCAATAGCGGCGCTTTAATCACCAATCCGAAGGTGGACCTGTGGCTTGGACAGGGCGGGCACCACCAACATCTTGGGGTCTTTGCCTACATGGCGGTACGCGTGCTTTAGGGCCTCCTCGAAAGTGTTGGTGGGAATACAGCCCATACCTCGGGCAAATCCCGGCGCCTTCGCGCCCGCGATGTAGATCGCCCGGGTGTAGTCGAGGGCGATTCCTCCCATGTACATCAGCTGTAACCCGTGGAAGGGGTGGTAAGCGAACGCATGCCTGAACTTCCGTATATATTCTGAGCGGCTGCAAAGATCATCCGCGTAATGCTCCATCTCGTTTACCGTGGCGCACCCTTGGAACAGCTCGTAGACCTCTCGATAGGCGGGGAACCATTCCTCGTTGAACCATCCGTCGCACACCGAGGCACAGATGACCACGGCACCGGGTTTGAGCGCCCTGGCATTACGCACTATCGAAGAGCCGATAGCCTGCAGCATTATGACGGGGTTGGATCCCATTCCGGGTCCGTAGTGAAAGGAGCGCGGCATGCCAAGCACCAAGACGTCGGCCTTCTCTCCCTCCATCCTGACCTGCATCCATTCGGCGGCCGCGGACCAACCCGCCTTCTCCACCTCGCTGGTCTTGCCGGCGAACACCCCAAGCTGCCGACATCCGCGGTCGAGCACGGCGTCAACGGTGAAGAAGGGAGCCTTCATCGCACTTTCGATCTTCTCGCCTATCTTGGTCAGTTGCCCGCGGAAGTGGCTGTGGGCAGAGGCGGGCACGAAGTCTTCGCGGTGCAGGCTGCTGGGAGTGTGGTGGCAACGGATAGAACGCCAGGTGGTAAGGCCCGTGGTGGCCGTCTTATATCCGCCAGAGTAACCGCCGTAGGGGTTGCCCATAGTATGGCCGAGCACGATCGTGAGATCCGCCTCCACGACGTCACGGTTGACCTC
>JALZFK010000067.1 GCA_030861585.1 Actinomycetota bacterium
ACCTGGGTTATGGTGTCGAGGGTCTTGCCCTCGTAGGCCAGGAACTCTACGCAAGAGAGCGGTTCTAGGCGGCCGCCGAAGCGCGACTTGGTGCGCCGGATGCCCTTGGCGATCGCCGAGACCAGCCCAGATTCTTGGGTGTAGAGGTCGAGGATCCGATCCGCCTCACCGTAGCGGATCGAACGGAGCACTATACCCTTACTCTTGTAGACCGCCATCCTCGGCCTCCCGCATGATCCGTACGCTGCTGCTCGCCCCGAGCCGCGAAGCTCCGGCGTTGAGGAGGTCTAAAGCGTCCTCCAGAGTTCGGATACCGCCGGAGGCCTTTATCGCCAACCCCTCGGGTGCCTCTTCCCTCAAGAGGGCAACGTCTTCCGGGGTAGCGCCGCCGGGGCCGAAGCCGGTCGAGGTCTTAACGAAATCCGCGCCACTCGAAGCCACGATCTGCACCGCCAGCCGCTTCATCTTATCCGTAAGGTAAGCCGTCTCGACGATGACCTTTAAGACGGCGTCGTTGAGTCCGTTGTTCATCGCAACGGCGCTGACCTCTCCGTTGAGGCTCGCTAGTTCCTCAGCCACGTAGGCAAACTCTCCCGAAAGGAATTTCGAGATGTTCATGACCACGTCGAGCTCGGAGGCCCCCCCCTGAATAGCATCCCGCACCGCCGCCGCCTTCACCGCCGTCGCGTCGGCCCCGAACGGAAATGAGACCACCGTCGCCACCTTCACGTCCGTCCCACGCAACTCTCTCGATGCGAACCTGACGTGGCACGGTAAGACACATACCGCCGCGAAGTGGTAGTGTGCCGCTTCCTGGCACAACCGGCGCACGTCACTCTCCGCGGCATCGGGCTTGAGGAGGGTGTGATCCACCGTCTTCGCAAACTCTCGTACCCTCATGCCCACGAGTTACTCTCCTCGTCACAAAGAAGAACCAACCGACGAAGAGATTATAACCCCAACCGCTCTAGGAACCGCGGGTCATTGCGCCAACCGGGAGTTACCTTCACCTTAAGGTCTAGATAGATCCGAGTCCCGAGGAGGCGTTCGACGTCGCGGCGGGCCTCGGCACCTATCCGCTTGATGGTCCTACCACCTTTACCAAGCACTATAATACGCTGTGACGCCCTTTCGACGTGGATGATGGCGTAGACGACGGTTACGTTGTCCTTGCGCTCGACCTCGTCGATCTCCACAGCAACGGCGTGCGGAACCTCCTCCCGCAGTGCCACAAGCGCCTTCTCCCTTATGTACTCGGCGAGCACCAGTGACTCCGGGTAATCCCTCACCATGCCCTCGGGGAAGTAGCGAGGGCCGCGCGGCAACAACCCGACCACCCCCTCCATCAAGGGCTCCGAGTTCAACCCCTCCTTCGCGCTGAGCAAGAAGGTGTCCTTATAGTCACCTAGCGTGGAGACCGCCTCGACCACCGGTAAAGCCGCCGAACGGTTGGGCAGAAGATCTACCTTGTTAACGCACGCGATGGCTGGTGTCTCGGACTCCTCGACGAGTTTGGCTACGTAGCGATCGCCGGCGCCTAGCCCTGTTTGCGCCTGTGTTGCGTCGAAGATGAGCAGTACCACGTCCGACTCGGAGAGACTATCCAGTACTTGCTTTTGCATGCGGCTCCTCAAAGTGTCACGGGGCTTTTGGGAGCCCGGGGTGTCTACGAAGACCGCTTGGTAGCCTTCTCCGTTGCGAATCCCGCGGATGGGGCCACGCGTCGTCTGGGGTCGGGGTGAGGTGATCGAGACCTTAGCGCCTACGAGTCGGTTGACTAGGGTAGACTTGCCCACGTTCGGGCGTCCCAGTACCGCGACAAAGCCACTTTTGAAGCTGCTCAGAGATTCTTTGATCACAAAGTCTCCGGACCGAAGGCGTGCGGCAGCAACGCATCCAACGCGTAGTGTCGAGGGCTGCCTGACGCTTCGAGCACGACGACCTCTTCGCAACCGAACTCGCGCAAAATCTGGCGACACGCACCGCAAGGGAAGCAGGGCGCAGTATTGGGGCTTACGATGGCGGCGAGCCGTATCTTGCGGTCGTGAGCACTAGCAAGAACCATGGCGGCGGTGGCGTTTCGCTCCGCGCAGATCGCAAGCCCGTAGGAGGCGTTCTCGACGTTGCAGCCGGTGTGCACAGCTCCACCCTCGGTCAAGATCGCAGCCCCGACCCGGAAGTTGCTGTACGGCGCGTAGGCCCTAGAAGAAGCCACGCGTGCGGCCTCGATAGCATGTGCGAGATTCATGAGGCTCCTAATTATAGGAGTTGGGGCTAGAAGAGTTGGAAAACGGCGATGGCGAGAAGGGCACCAAGCATTGCACCGGCGACGACCTGGTAAACGGTATGGATGCCAGCCTCGACGCGACTCTGGCAGACGAGCAGAGCCATCAGCAGCGTGATCAGGGAGATCAAACCCGCGAACCGCCCGGCCCCGTCGATCGCGACGAAGCTCGCCGCGACCCAGCCGGCGAACGCCACCGCCGCGTGCCCGGAGGGCATCCCACCCAAGAATGGGTTCGGCACTCGGGTGAGCGCCTTCACGAGAAGCACGGTGATAGCCACGAGCATGAGCGCGACGAGTGTCACGTGACCGGGCCAGCGGCGCACGCGCTCCAGCATCTCCAGCGAAAAGGGGCCCAGATTGTCGCTGAGTACTAGATACCCTACCGCCAGAGCCGCGACGCTAGCCACCAGCACGGCCCCCGCCGAGACGTCCTTGGCCAGCTTAGCCAAAGGGCGGTATTCGCGGGTTGCGAGGTCCACAGTGAACTCTAGCGCCGTGTTGAGCATCTCCGTGACGAAGACGGCCATGATCACCAGCACCAGGATCGCCAGCTCTAGCTTACTCACGCCCACGAGCAAGCTCAGCACCAGAACGATCGCCGCCGCCACGACATGGAAACGCATGTTGCGCTGGGTGCGCACCGCGTAGACCAACCCACGGTACGCGTGACCGAAGGAACGCGCCACCTCCTGTTGCCCCTTCGCCGGCTTAACGGGCTTCACGATCTATCTACCCTACGCCCTTCACGAACACCTCCACCCGCCAACACGGCTTCCTGCGTAGCAGCCATCTCGCTTCCCTCGAAATCGTCTCCGTGGTCCATACCCGCCAAGTGCAGCGCCCCATGTACCACCAACTCCTCGACGCCCACCCGCTCAAAACGCACGTATCCCGGCGCCACTACGATCTCACCAACCATCTCGCCGTACGGCCCGTCGATTTCGAAGCTCAGTACGTCGGTCGGAGAATTTATAGCCCTGTACTTGAAGTTCAATTTGTGTATGTCGGGCAGGGCCACGAGCGCAACCGAAACTTCGCCCATACGTTCAACGTCTAAGCTCTGGGACGCGAAGGCTGCGGCGCAGAGTTCGGTAGCCCTTTCGGCGGTAAGTTTTCCGTAGTTCGCTTCGTCCAGGACTGCGACGGAGAAGGGCATGAGCGTCCTTCTAGGAGAACGGGGTCTTGTCGTTGGTAGCTTCGGGGTATTCGATCCGGGGACCGATGAATCCTATGAGGGCCTCGCGGATAGCTTCGCCTGTTTGGTGGATCTCGCGCATCGTCAGCTCACACTGGTCGAACTGTCCGTCCTCCAACTTGGCCCGGATCGTGCCGTCCACGATATCTTCGATGCGTTTGGGGGTCGGTTTTTCCAGCGATTTCACGGTTGCCTCGATGGAGTCGGCGAGCATCAGGATCCCAGCTTCCTTGCGCCTCGGACAGGGACCGGCGTAGCGGAAATCCGACTCGTTGACGTTTGCGCCGGTTGCGACGGCCTCTTCGAGGGCCTTACGGTAGAAGTACTCGATGCGGGTCGTCCCGTGATGCTGCCCTATCATGTCGAGTACTTCTATGGGCAAGTTCCACTCGCGACCGATCTCGATACCATCCTTGACGTGGCGCTTGACTATGCGGGCTGAGAGGCCTGGAGCGAGG
Source organism: Actinomycetota bacterium (assembly GCA_030861585.1). GTDB lineage: Bacteria > Actinomycetota > Rubrobacteria > Rubrobacterales > Rubrobacteraceae > Rubrobacter_F. The sequence goes on from JALZFK010000067.1 coordinate 3,941, forward strand.
TTTTCGTGGGGGTTCATACGTGAGATCTGGTTCTCTATAAAGTAGTTGGGGTGCTCGAGCTTGCCGATGTCGTGGTAGTAGGCCCCGACGCGGGCGAGCAAGGGATCCGCCCCGATGCGCTCGGCGGCGCTCTCGGCTAGGTTGCCGACCTGCATGGAGTGGGAGAAAGTCCCCGGCGCTCCGCGGAGGAGCTTCTGCAAGAGCGGGTTGCCAGGGTCGGAGAGTTCGAGGAGCTTCATCGGCGTAAGGATGTTGAAGGTGCTCTCGAAGAGGGGCAGAAGGACCATCGCGAGCATCAGGGAGAGGACGCCGTTCGCCAGCCCGATCCCACCCAGCATCACGGCCGCCCGGAGCCCCTCGCCCCCGAGCAAGGCCACCGCGAAAGCCACTATCCCCGAGACGAGGGCGATAAGCGATCCTGCCCGCAAGAGCTGCATCCGGGGCCCCACGCGCAAAGCCGTGTAGATCGCGAACCCCGAGGTCAAGAGCAAGGCCGCGGTCAAGAAGAAGTCAGTGCCAGCGATAATGCCGACGTTCACGCTGGTGATGACGACCATGAGGAACATCAGGCGCGGTCCCAAGAGGATGGTGCCGAGTATGCTCAGGCCCGCGAGCGGGATGAGGTACGGGGGCAAGGAGAATAAGACGAAGGCCCTGGCGAGCGCGGTAAAGAGCACCAGGAGCGAGGCCGCGAGCAAGATGCGAATGAGGGCATTGCCACGCAGTATTCTCTTCCCGAACCTCTCGAGGAAGTACCAGGAGATCCACATCTCGGTTGCCACCACGATTCCCACGCCGAGGAACGCCGTCCAGGGGTTCGGGCTGCCCGAGACCAAAGGACGGACATCAAAACCGATCAGGAGCGTCAGTGATAACCAGACGATGAGGAGCACCGTCACGTACAAGCGCACCCTCGGCAGCTTCTCGAGCCAGGCTCGAAGCCTCTCCATCCGCGA
>JALZFK010000071.1 GCA_030861585.1 Actinomycetota bacterium
TCGAAGGCGAAAGGACAGCCGTAAACTCCACCGGCGGCGCCCAGCTCGCGACCGCGGGGGCGGGGGACGTGCTCTCGGGGATCGTAGGCGCGCTGCTCTCGCGCGGGATGGACCCTTACGAGGCGGCGCGGGCCGGGGTATGGGCGCACGGGCGCGCCTCGGAGCTGTGGCTCAAAGCCACCGGCTGGCCCCAAGAGAGCATGATCGCGACCGATCTTCTGCCGCACATTCCCAAAGCCTTCGGCGAGATCTACTAGCAGGCGCGACCTTTGGACGAGTGTGCCGAGCGGCCGTTTAGAGTACTATCAGCGGGACGTATTTCACGGGACAGAGGGGCGTGAGTCGTGGAGCAGAGAGACATCCGGGAGCTTACGGTCGGGGAGGTTATGGAAACCGGCTGGCCGATCCTGGGGCCCGAGAGCACGGTGGAAGAGGCGATAAGGCTCTTCGTCGAGGCCCGGATCTCCGGCGTCCCGGTCGTCGAAGACGGTCGGCTCATCGGGATAATTACTGAGGGTGATCTTATATTGCAGGATGCAGACATCAAAGCCCCAGGCTTTCTCGACATCCTTGGCGGCATGGTGCCGCTGGGAAGCACGGAGGAGTACCGCAGGGAGGCGCTAAAAAGCGCCGGCGTCACCGTTGGTGAGGTTATGACCACGGACCCGACGACCGTCGCCCCCGAGGCGACCCTCGTCGAAGCCGCGACTGTTATGGCCGAGAAGCGTAAGAAGATCTTGCCCGTTGTCGAGGGCGAGCGGCTGGTCGGCGTCGTTACCCGCATGGATATACTCGCCCTCCACGTTCTAAATCCCCGCTTGTGAAGTGAATGACGTAGATGTGCTGCCCTCCGGATTTGGGTACGGGTCCTTCTTGGAGAGGGAGATCGGCTTGCAGTACAACGACGCTCTACGGGCTATAGACTTCCCGGTAGAAGCCCGGTTCGCCATCTTGAGTTGAAGATAGAGTACCTGGATGATGCGCACAGCCACCGCTATGAGTCGCACAAGGTGCCGTAATGAGGGAGCGGTGCAGGGGCGAGGCGGGGGAAGCTTTTCTGCGGGATGCAGTCGCGAGCTGCCGTCGCACCACAGAGCGGGACCATCACTAGTAGGTGGAAACCCCGACAGACATCACGGCTACTGGCCGCGAGGGATTTAACTATCCTCACCTCTGGGAGCAAGATACCGAGTCGCACCTGGGCAGAGGTGGACCTCAGCGCGATTCGGCAGAACATCCGTACCCTCATGCGCCGCGCCCCCAACTCTCGGCTCATGGCAGTGGTGAAAGCCGACGCCTACGGCCACGGCGCGGTTCCGGTTGCCCGCGCTGTCCTCGAAGCCGGTGCCGACGCCTTGGCCGTCGCTACCGCCGAAGAAGGCGCCGAGCTCAGACAAGCTGGCATCGTCGCCCCGATCCTCGTTTTGACGGACCTCCTTCCGGATGGGCTCGCCCTCGCCGAAAAAAATCGTTTGGAGGTTACGGCACACTCGATCCCGGGCGCGAAGCGCCTCGCAGCTCGTCCGGATCTTAGAGTCCACCTCAAGATCGACACCGGCATGAACCGCTGGGGCGTCGAGCCGGACGAGGTGGGGGAGGCCCGCAAGATCCTCGAAACACAGCTCGTCGGCGTCTACACCCATCTCGCGTCCGCCGACTCCGATGAAGAAGCAACCGAGCATCAGCTTGCCCTCTTCGACGCGGTGCTCGCCGCGCAAGATCTCGGCGGTGTGCTAGTGCATGCTGCGAACTCCGCCGGTACCCTCTGGCACCCTCGCTCGCACCATGACTGCGTTCGCCCTGGCGTGGCCCTTTATGGGTTGCACCCCTTAGGAGACGAGGGAGACCCTTTGAGCGAGGACTTGAGACCTGCACTCGGCCTGAAGAGCTACGTGGCCGGGATAAGATCTCTTTCCCCCGGTGAGGGGGTTTCCTACGGGCTGACGTTTAAGGCCAAAAATCCGATGTGTGCGGCGACGGTGCCGGTCGGATACGCCGAGGGGTACCATCGCATCCTCTCGAACAGGGCGTTGGCGCTTATCGGCGGGGAGCGGCGCCCTCTTTTAGGCCGGGTGACAATGGATACCTGCGTCTTTGGGGTTGATGGGACGGTCGAGATCGGGGACGAGGTCGTACTTATCGGGGAGCAGAACGGCGCGTGCATCCGGGCCGAGGAGCTCGCAGGGTGGGCGGGTACGATAAACTACGAGATAACGACCGGGATCAACGCGAAGCGCGTCGAGAGGAGTTATGTAGATGTTCGAGGGGCTTGAGTGGAAGAATGCCTTCAAGAGGGCGGCTATTATTTTCGCTATCTGGCTGTTCTCGATCTACGCCCTTAGCATCGCCTTCCCAGGAACCTTCAACCTCGGGTTCGATAGCAGCGCCGGGATCACCACCTTCGCGATCAACGCGGTCTTTTTCTTCTTTTTCTTCGTGGTGCTCACCGCTTTCATCGAGCGGAGCAAGAAGCGAAGCGCGGCGCGGAGCCGCGCCGCAAAGACCCCGAAGAAGGACAAGCTCGGCACTAAAACTACGGCCGGATCTCAGGCGACGGAAGACGGGGAATCCGAACCGAGTACTCTTAAGGGCCGTCACAACCCTAACACCAGCCGCAAAAAAGCGGCGCGACGGCGGCGCTGAAGCCCAGGGTCAGGGCTAGCCAAGTGCGCATACATGAGGCGCTTGAGCACCCGATCGATGCGGAGAAGCTACTCCGAGAGGTGCCGGAGCTCCGGCTTGCTCGGTACCAGGGACAGGGGTCTTTCCATCACCTCGATACCTTAGGGCATATCTTCGAGACCGTTCGGAGCATAGAGAGGGAGCTTGCGGAGGGCCAAATCGGCGCCAGAGTGAGTAAGGAGGGGCGCGAAGGGCTCCTTATCGTCGGCCTCTTGCACGACATTGCTAAGCCCATTACGCGCGGGGAGGTCGAGGGGCGCGTACTCTTCGTTGCTCACGACACCTTGGGGACACGCCTCGCTCACCGCGTCTGCCGGCGTCTCGGTCTCTCCACGCGCCACACCGATCTCGTGACCACTTTAACGGCGCTGCACCTCAAGATAGGCTTCATGGGCAACCCTTGGTCCGATTACGCGCCCGAGAGGCTTGCACGGGCTGCGGGACCATTTGGAGAGGAGCTCGCTACTCTTTGCTGGGCCGATCGTCTTGCCGCCCAAGGTCCACGCTTAAGGTCCGAACACATCGAGCGTCACCGCGAACTTTGCCTGAAGTTCCTCCGAAAGAGCCGCGAGCTCGGCCCGTACCCCGAGCCGGACTACGAACGCCTCGCCGAGCAACTGAGCCATCCTCCCGATGCCGATGTTGGGTATGCGGCAAGCCGCGTCAGGCTCTTATGTGCTCGCGGAGTTAAAAAAGGCAAAGCTCTCGAATACATCTTCAGGCTACGGCTACAGGACGTTTGATGGTATATCCTCCGTGAAAGCGCCGCGAAGCTCGAACACTTCCGGGCTGCTCGCTCGTAAGAATACCGATCCGTCCCGACGAACGGCAAGAGCTCGGTACAGTAAGCAGGAATGGTCCTTCGTCTTTGTTCGATAAAATCGGGGTCGTGAGCGACGAACTGGTGGTGTTGGGTGGCGCGGAGGAGATGAGGGCTTTCGCCGCCCGCCGGCCACTCGGGCTAGTACCGACGATGGGTTACCTCCACGAAGGACACCTCTCGCTTATACGTCGGGCGCGCGAGGAGTGCGCCACAGTCGTCGTCTCCATATTCGTTAACCCGTTGCAGTTCGGCCCGGGGGAGGATTTCGAGCGCTACCCTCGGGACCCGGAGCGCGACGCGGCACTCGCGAAAGTTGCCGGCGCCGATGCCCTGTTCATGCCAGAAGTCGCTGCGCTGTATCCGGAGGGTTTCGCGACCGAGGTGCGGGTGCGGGGCGTGGAGGACATACTGGAGGGCACGGTGCGGCCGGGGCACTTCGCCGGGGTTGCCACCGTGCTCGCCAAGCTTCTCAACATCGTCGTCCCAGAGAGGATGTACATGGGCCAGAAAGATGCGCAACAAGCCGTTTTGGTGGGGCGCATGATCCGGGACCTAAACTTCCCGGTTCGGCTCGTCGTCTGCCCGACGGTTCGCGAGCCCGACGGCCTGGCTATGAGCAGCCGTAACGCCTACCTCGATGCGGAGGAGCGCGCTGCCGCTGCGGCCATCTCCCGCGCTCTTTTCGCCGCCCGGGACACCGGCTCTGTCGATCCGGATGCCCTAGAGGAGGCTGTCCGCGAAGCGCTCGTCTCCGAACCGCTCGTCGTCCTCGAATACGTCTCTGCCAACGACGCTGCCACGCTCGGACCTGTTGAGCCAAAGACCGGCGAGGTTCTGCTCTCCCTGGCAGCCCATGTCGGTAAGACCCGGCTCATAGACAACGTGGTAATAAAGCGGTAGAGATTTGCCGGGCGCTACTGTCACCGCTCCGCCCGGCATTAGCCGTGCGGAACTTCACAAAAGGTGCTGTTGCGGGTAATATCCGAATATATTGGATAAGATTTCGCGGCGTTGCATCGGGGGGTTAGCATAGGTATAAAGCGAGCGAAGAGGGATCGTTGGGTCTTGGGTGTCTGCGGCGGGATAGCTCACCATTTCGGGTGGAACTCCACCATGGTGCGGGCCGTAACGATACTCTTGGCGGTGTTCATACCGGGGTTTAGCGTGGTCCCGACGATACTCGTCTACGCCCTCCTGGGTTACCTCCTGCCCGAGACGGAGGAGTTCTAGGTCTTCGTGGACTTCGCCGAGGCACAGAAGGAGGCACTGGGGTGCCGCAAGTGTGGGTCATTGTGCCACTCTAGGACACGAGCGGTCTTCGGCGAAGGGCCTTTGAACGCCGAGCTTTTTATCGTGGGGGCTGCGCCGGGCTTCAACGAGGACAAGGAGGGCAGGCCGTTTCGGGGCGCATCGGGGATGCTGCTCGACCGCCTGTTGTCCTCCACCGGGCTCGATCGCGAGCAGGTCTACCTCACGACGCTCGTCAAGTGCAAACCACCCGAAGGCCGGTCCCCGAAGCCGGCGGAGATCAACGCCTGCCGACCGTACCTTCTGGCCCAGCTAGCCGCCGTCGACCCGAAGGTCGTGGTGGCCATGGGGGATTCAGCGAGCCGAAACCTCACCGGTCGCAAGGAGGCCGTGTCGCGTATCCGGGGCCGGGCGATCCCGCTCGACGGGCGCTACGTCTTCCCGACGCTCTCCCTGAGCCGGGCGCTGTATACTCCGGCCGAGCGCGCGCTCCTCGCCTCGGACTTCTCTCGACTCCCGGAGCTACTCGCCGCCGAACGCCCTATCACCTACGAGACCCTCAACGTCTCCCGTGTTCCGGCCGCCGAACGCGAGCCTCTACAGCCGGGCCTTTGGTAAGGCTTCTTGGTGCTACGCGAACTCTCGTGAGGAGTAGCGCCAGGCTGCGGCGGGTGGCCTCCTGAGGAGTCGGGAGGGATCAGTAGTGTTCTTTTCGGCTCTAGATTCCCGAGCGAAGTCGAGCTCCCTTATCGGGTTATCATGAGAGAATGAGCAGGAGGCGATTTTTGGTCGATGCCCCTCCCGAATGGGACGACTTGGACGAGGACGCTCTTAAGGCACTCGCCGCGAAAGTGGCGGGCTTTCTGATGCCTGGAGACACCGTAATGCTAAAGGGTGACGTCGGAGCCGGTAAGACGACCTTCGTGCGGGCAGCGGCCCAAGCTATGGGTGTACAAGAGGTGGTGACGAGCCCGACCTACCAGTTCGCCCGCGGCTACGAAGGTTCCGTGAACGGGCGTGCCGTCACGGTGAATCATTTGGATCTCTACCGGCTGGAGGGATTGGACGCACGGGATGCTCTGGACCTCGATGATTACCTGGCCGTGAATTCCATAACCTTTGTCGAGTGGGCCGACCCGGCGCTCGGACTTCTTGGGGAGCCTACCATCGTGCAGATCTTTCACCGGTCGCCGACCAGGCGTCGGGTGCGACTTTCGGGGCCCGTGGTGGCCCGGCTCTCTTCGTGCTGATCCTGGCCATAGACGCTTCGACGGGCGTCGTAACGGTCGCCGTCGCTCGCGCCGAGGAGCATGCCGGATCGGAGGCGGGTCGGGAGGTGCTGGCGGAGATCTCCGTCTCCTCGCGCGGTGCCTCGGAGGCCCTACTCTCGGCGGCCCACGCCGCTTTGAGCCTCGCCGGGACGGACCTCGACGAGGTGGAGCGCGTCTTGGTCGGCGTCGGCCCCGGCACCTTCACCGGCATCCGCATCGCCCTCGCGAGTGCCAAGGCCCTCGCCTTCGTGACTAGTACTGCGCTCTGCAAAAACACGACGCTGCGCGCTTTAGCCGCTCCGGCTTTGCTGGGCGCAGAGAA
>JALZFK010000075.1 GCA_030861585.1 Actinomycetota bacterium
GGATATACCTCGTTGAGCAAACGCTCTAATCCGGGTGTGGGGGCACGTGTAGCGATCTTGACTGGTCACGCGCACGTGCTCTAACCCGAGCGGGTCTCTATCACGAACGTGTTCCCGGAAATTACTCCGTAAGGGAGATTGCCAGGTTACCAACGAGCCGCCTACGTCGGAGGTTGATCACTCGCAGCTCGGAGCGTGTTTGCTCCCCATGTGGCATGTCTACTCGGTTTTGCAGCTCCCTTCGAAGCTAAGGTGAATGGCAAGTTTTTGGTATATACCCAAGGCGACCCCGAAATTAGTGCATTTGGCTCATACGCGAAGCCTCACGGACCTCTAGAGTGTCCCTCATCTGTACGAGCAGAAAAGGGGTGATTGAGACGAGAATTTTGGTGGCCTTCGAGGGCAGCTACCTCGTTTATCAGAGCGCGATCGCGAACGCCATCCGAGAGTGCCGCTCCCACACCGAGGTGGCGACCGCCGAACCGGGAGAGTTCGAAGCCGAGATAGCGCACTTCGATCCTTACCTGGTGATCTGCAGCCGACCCAACATGGTACCTCCGAACAGTAGGCCCGCTTGGGTAGAGTTTCCGCTGGACCCGGACCAGTAGGCCGCCATCTGCCTCGACGGGGAATACTGGGAGTCGTACAATCCCGGGCTCGACGAACTGCTCTCGATCGTTGACGAGACCGAGAGGCTAGCCCGGACGAAGCGCGACCTAGGGACTGCTAGGATCGACATGGACCCCACCAACGTGGTACTGCGCTCAAGAGGCACGCACATAAAGGTTGGCCTGCGAGAACCTCTCCTAAACTAGGAGACGAGAAATAGTTTGATCTTACCGTTGGAATCTGAACTAGTTTGAGGCCTTTCGGGAAGCGGTGCGGGACCATATCGCGCTTATCGGGCTTTGCGTGGCTTCTCCGTTGCTCCGACACCTTCGGGCTTTGGCAAGCCCGCTTTGGGAGGGCTCTATCGTGTCCTAGGCGGGAGACCGGTAGACGACGGCACGAAAAAGGGCTGCGCTAGGAGGGGGGAAGGTACCTAGTGCAGCCCCTTACTTGAACGCGTTGTACCCCTCCTAGGAGATCCCAAACCTACCGTTATGTGCGTCTCCACCCGGTCCGGGATGCTGTCGGCGATTGGTAAGATGGGTGGTGTAGGGTCCTCACGGAACGGGAGGCGGATCGGAAGATGCTGTCCAACCTCGTACTTCGCCGAACCATATTGCTCGGCACGCCGCTTGTGGTGGCCATCGACGTAATGTTCTTGCACCCGGTCTTGGATGGCGACGTTAGGGCCGAGCTGTTCCCCGTGACGGACTTGTGGCTAACCCTGCACGTGGTGCAACTCGTCCTGTTCGGGCTCATGGGGGTGGCCGTGTACCTGCTGCTTGATGGCCTGGGCGGGACCGTCGCCGCGATCGGCCGGCTGGCTGTCGCTGTCTTCATCGTCTTCTACAACGCTGGGGATGCCGTCGCCGGCATCGCTACCGGCATCCTCGCCCGTGGCGCCATAGATCTTCCGGCCGGGGAGCAGGTCGCCGTTGCGCAGGCGGTAGCGAAGCTCTTCGCGGACCCCACGAAACACCTAATCTTTATGATCGGCTCTTACGCGTGGAGCGTGGGGCTCCTCGCGGCCGCCGTCGCGCTCTACCGCGCCGGTGCCCCCCGTTTGCCGCTGGTGCTGCTGGCGGTAGCGGGGGTGCCCTACGTCAGCTTTTCTAGGGTCGATCACAGCCCGCCCTTCGACCCGCTCGCCCTTGCTCTCTTCTTCCTGGCATGTCTTTGGCTCGAGTTCACCCGGCGAAAGCGCGCCCCTGCCGGGGTCGAGAGTTCGGCGGACCGAGCGCCCCTTCCAGACTCCGGCTGACATGCGCCGGGCGAACGCGCGGGCGGAGGACGTACTCAAAAACCTCCCGACCCTCGAAACGGACCGCCTGATACTGCGCCAAATGATCCTGGGCGACGCCGAAGCCGTCTTTGCCTACGCCTCCGACCCGGAGGTAACGCGCTACGTCATCTGGGATACCCATCGCACGATCGAGGACTCCGAAACGTTTCTGCGTTCCGTGGCCGAGAGGTACGAGAACGCAGAAGCGGCGGATTGGGGGATCGTCTACAAAGGTAACGGCAGGTTTATAGGCGGGTGCAGCATAGTGGGATGGGACCTCGAGAACGCCCGCGCCGAGATGGGCTACGTGCTCTCCAGGCAGTATTGGGGACAGGGCCTTATGCCTGAGGCCGTGCGAGCCATGATCGCTTTCGGGTTCGAGAAGATGGGCCTCAACCGCTTAGAGGCGCGTTGCATCACGGAGAATACCGCTTCCGTCCGCGTCATGGAGAAGGCCGGGATGCTTTACGAGGGAACACTGCGGCAGCGGGAGTTCATCAAGGGGGCTTACCGGGACACAAAGATCTACTCGATCTTGAAGAGCGAGTTCTCGAGGCGCTAAAGATCGGCGACAGCCGGGATAATTGTTTCGCCGAACGTCTCCAGCGGTTTTATCTCGTGCACGTTCGGCATGTTGAAGATGGCGTGCTGGATACCGGCCTCGTTCAGCTCGCGGCACAGCCCGATCACCCCCTCCGCCGTCATGCCGTCGGGCGCGAGGTTGACGGTGCCCAAAGCGGTGCGTTCGATCTCCTCGTAGGGACGACCGACGTCCTCGCAGTGGCGCCGCAATACGTCGAGCTTGTGACGGATCACGTCGGAACCCGCGAAGGCGAACAGGTTGCAGGCGTCGGCGTACTTCGCGACCAGCTGCAGCGTCTTCCTCTCGCCCATGCCGCCAATCATGATCGGTGGATGCGGGCGACTCAAGGCCTGGGGGCTGTTGAGTGTTTCCTCGAGATGGTAGTGAACGCCGCGGTACGGCGCAACCTCACCTGACCACATCTGGTGGGCGATCTGGAGGGTCTCCTCGAGCTGCTCGAAGCGCTCTTTCGTCGAGGGGAACGGTACGCCCAAGCCTCGGGCTTCACGTTCGAACCAGCCCGCGCCGATGCCGAGGTACGCCCGGCCTCGCGAGAGCACGTCGAGGGTGGTGGCGGTCTTGAGGAGGATACCCGGGTGTCGGTAGATGACGCCAGTGACCAGCGTGCCGAGCTTCACCCGCTCCGTCACCCCGGCTAGGTAGCTCAAGGCGCTGTAGCCCTCGAGCATCGGATCTTCCACCGGACCGACGTATTGGATCTGGAAGAAGTGATCCATCACCCACAGGCTGGCAAACCCTGCCTCGTCAGCGCTCTTGCCGATCTCGGCCAGCCTAGGGCCTATACTGGGGGCTCCGTCTGGCCAGGTGAAGCTCGGAACCTGTAAACCGATACGCATGATCCTCTACTCCTTGTTCGTCTAGCGTTAACAACACCCACCTCCGGTCAGCGACGTCCTCCCGGAGTCCTTCACTAGAACGCGGTCGACGGTACGCGGCACGGTTACGAGTCCAGCCCCCGTACGCTCCGCCAGCTCCCGCCACGGGTAGGCGTTCGAAGGAAATTGCTCCTCCAAGATGAGAATTTTCTGTCCGGCTTTGGCAGAGACGTTCGCAGCCGCGACCGCCATGCCGTAGCTCACGGACGGCACGATCGCTACCCCGTCGGCCTCCCCGCCGACCAGTTCCGCGAACAAGGCGCGGGCCGTCTCCGAATCTTCGAGGAAGTCTTTTGACAAGATCACCCACGGCCTCGACTTCCGCCCAACCGCTCTCTCACCGACCTCCCGCACTCTCCGAAGCTGCGGCGACATGCACGCGCAGTTGAGGTAAACGATGCCTTCGGGTATCTCGAAGAGCTCCCGCTGGTCACCGGGGTTCACGAGAGTTTCGACCTCCCTTCTGCGCATCGCCCGTTCATTACCTGCTCAGATTTCTGAGTAGCCTAGCTGTCGAGATCATCGCGCCTCCGAGGACCGCCGGTATCCCGCCACCCGGATGCACTGACGCCCCGACTCGCCATAGCCACGGACGTGTGCGGTCGGAGTAGGAAGGGCGGTGAAACGGGCCGCTTTGCCACACCGGTCGGACCGCCCCGTATAGCGCCCCTCCCGCCACGCCCCAACCACCGAAGTACTGCGGGTGCAGGATAGCGCGTTCGCCCAAGTACTCGCCGAGGGGCTGGGCGAGCCCGATCTCACGCCCCACCCGCTCCATCTCTCGCGCGACGAACGCGTCCTTGAGCCCGTACGGACGCCCGTTGGGCGGGGCCGTAAAGAGTAGCGCTAGCGTGCCCTTTTCGTTCGGATACACCTCGCCTGGTCGATAGTAATTGACGAAGGCCATGGTCTCCTGCGGCTCCTCCTCGGCCTCCAAATTCCGGTAGAGCGTCGCCGGCTCCGACGGCAGCACGACCCCATGCGTCGCGACGCCATCCGGAGGTTCTTCCCGGAGCGCTGCGTAGATGGCCACCCCCGAGCACGAGAGCTTCTTCGCTCGGACCTTCTTACCAGGGGTGAGGAGGCCCTCCAAGGCGTCTGCGTCGATCCCGCCCACCACCGCGTCCGCCCGGTACTCCCCGCGCGCCGACGTCACCCGGCCCCGGGAGATCTCCGTCACCGGTTCCCCCGTCCTCAACTCCACCCCCGCGTGGCGAGCGAGCTTCGCTAGAGCGAGGACCATCTCGTAGACACCGCCCTCCGGCACGAATACTCCCTCCGTGGCCATGATTGCCGGCATGCTGGCGTAGAGCGCCGGTGTTCGCGCCGGGCCGACCCCGGCGTTCAGGGTGTGGATGGCGATGACCTCCCTTAAGCCCTCCGGGAGCCACCGGAGGCCATCGAGGTAGCTGCGCGTCGTGAGCTTGGCGCCGTAGGTGCCTAGGAGTCGCCGCAGCGCGGGCAGCGTCCTCCGGTCGAGCGGGTCGGCCGTAAGCAGACGTGTGACCTCCGGCCCGAGACCCCCGTGTATCTCGACGAACCGCTCCCATGCTGCGTGCCAGGGATGTCCCTTCTCCACCGGCAGAGAAGAGGCCTCGCCCCGATAGTAGTACATACCGACTTCGCCCATACGCCGGAGCCGGAGATCGGCGACTTCCGCGGCTGGTCTGCCATCGTCGCCTAGTGCGCCCCAGCGGTGCAGAAGCTCCTCCCACACGCCGGGGAAGGTGACGAGTGAGGGGCCGGTATCTATCCGTTGCCCCGCTAGCACGAGGCGTCGGCTCTTACCGCCCAGGTAGTCGTTGGCTTCCAGGAGTGTGACCTCGTGCCCGGCGCGGCCGAGTAGGGCCGCACAGGCAAGACCCCCGATCCCGCCGCCCACGACGAGCACCTTTCTTCGCCGCGCGTTCACGGGTACATTCCCAAGGAGATCGCCCCGACGAGTTGGACGCCCGCGACCGTCCCCGCCACGTACGGGAAGGCGATGGAATATTTATAGAGCCGGTGCCCCGTCTCCGGCGTCGGTCTCCTAAAGAGCGTGTACAGCAGCCCCCCAACGTAGACCGCGTTCACCAGCGCCACAATGGGGCTTGCGAGCGCGAAGCAGGCCGTGGCGATCGTCCACCACGCCCCGCTCCAGAATATCACGCCCGAAACGCTGAGCTGGACGGCGGTCGTCGGGATCCCCACGTTCCGGTCCTCGTCCACGTCTTGGGCCGCGTCGAACGTGTGCTTGGCTGCGCTCCAGGCCATCAGGCCCAAAGCCGCCGACCAGACGACCTGATCCTCGAGCGCCAGCGGCACGAAGACGAGCGGGAAAGCGTAGGCCGCGTTGCTAAGGGAGTCCAGGTAGGGCCGCGCTTTGAAACGCACCGGCGGAGCCGAGTAGCCGACGAAGAGGGTAGCGTAGAGGATGACCCAGAATAAGGCGCTTGTCGGGAGGAAGAGCAAGAAATAAAGGACAAACGGGGCGTTGGTGAAGAGGACGCTTTGCCAGATGAGGGACACTTCCCCCGGGAGTATCCTGGCCCCTTCGAGGGTGCCCTTGCGGGGGTTTTTGGCATCGGTCTCCTGGTCGAAGATGTCGTTGATGCCGTAGATTAAGAGATTGAACGGCAGCGTGAGCCATACCAGGAGTGGCAAGGCCTCCCACCGCCAGAGGTCGCCCGTGAGCCAAATTCCAACCACGGCGGGACCGACAGTGTTGATCCAAAGCACCGGCCGCGAGATGTAAAAGAGCCGTCCGAGCACGAACTCAATATACCAGCCCGAAGAGCGCCGACTGAGATAGTATGTACAGGTGATCCCGCAACGCTTGCGCGTCCCCCGACCCCTCCTCGCCGCGAGTGTCCTCTTTTTCGTCGTCGCTTACTTCACCGTCCGTTTCCCGAACGTGCCCGGTGCTACGGTGGGATCCTTCGTCTCCACCTGCCTTATGGCCCTACCCTCCTTCGTCGCCCTGTGGCGCTACCTCGGCCCGAAAGGAGCCATCCTCTCGCTGCTGTTCTTGAGCGCGTTAGGTTTCGCGGTGGAGATGGCCGGCGTCGCAACCGGCTTCCCGTACGGCCCTTTCTACTACGGTGACTCCTTGGGCCCAAAGCTCGCCGACCTTGTCCCTTACCTGTTGCCCCTCTCCTGGGCCCCACTGGTCCTTGGTGCCGTCACCGCCACCGTCCCGGCGGAAAAGACTAGTACTCGGCGCCGCGTTATCTGGGTGCTCTCGGCGGCGGTTCTGCTCACCATCGTAGACGTCGTTCTGGACCCCGGCGCCACTTCTCTGGGCTTCTGGGTTTGGCCGGAGGGTGGGATCTACTACGGCGTACCGGTCACGAATTACCTGGGTTGGCTCTTCTCTAGCTCTTTAGCCGCCGCTCTCCTCATCGTCCTCGGGCACCGCCGGTGGGGGAGCCTACCACCCCCGCCTGGCCTCCTCGATAGCGCCATCATCGCTATATCCTTCTGGGTTGGTGTCGCCGTCTTCTCCGGGCTTCCCTTGCCGGTAGTGCTCGGTGTTGCGCTCTATCTATTCTTGCTCCACCGTCGTTCGCGGCTCGCGGTGGGGGGCGGATCGCGGTATAAAGGTGGGGGAGAGGCGATGAACGGAGGCTAGAGGTATGAAGTGGGCGACGAGCATATCCCTGAATACGTCCTTCGAGGACGCCCTGATCGAGTGCGCAAAGGAACTCCGGGAGTCTTTAGGCCCCGGTTCAGTCACGCTCGCTCTCGCCTTCGTTACGCCGCACTTTGCGGAGTTCTATGGTCGGCTGCACGAAGTGCTCCAAAGGACCCTCGGTACCGAAACGCTCTTGGGTTGCTCGGCGGGCGGTGTGATCGGGGGCGGACAGGAGGTCGAGCGGCTCCCGGCCGTGACCGTCACCGCCGCGCGGCTCCCGGACGTTGCGGTGCGCCCCTTCCACATAGGTGGTACGCTGCCGGACCTCGACGGCCCACCGGACTCCTGGGAGAGGCTCGTCGGCGCGAAGCGGAACGAAGAGCCCCGGTTTGTCCTCCTAGCCGATCCCTTCACCACCCGCCCGGAGGCGCTGCTCGCCGGGCTCGACTATGCCTTCCCCGATTCGGCCAAGATCGGGGGACTCGCTAGCGGCGCGACCTCGCCTGGCTTGAACACCCTTTTCTTGAACGGCGAGGTCTTCGACGGGGGTATTGTAGGCGTTGCCCTCACCGGTAACGTCGTCGTAGATACCGTCGTCGCGCAAGGTTGCAAGCCCATAGGCGGGCTGATGCGGGTCACAAGATGCGAGGGGAACGTGCTCTACGAGCTTGATGGGCGGCCAGCCTTCTCAGTCCTGAAGGATATATTCGTGGGCTTGGACGAGCGCGATCGCGAGCTTATGAGGACATCGCTATTCTTGGGTCTAGCCATGGACGAGTTCGAGGAGGAGCCTAAGGCAGGGGATTTCTTGATCCGGAACCTCCTCGGTACCGACCCGGGGAGCGGGGCCGTCGCCGTCGGGGAGTACCTCCAAGAGGGCATCCGCGTACGCTTCCACCTGCGCGACGCCGACGCCTCCGCTCAAGACCTCCACGCCGTGCTTGCCGGCTACGAGAACGCCTCGCTACAGAAGGACGCCGTCGCCGGCGCCCTTCTCTTCTCCTGCTTGGGACGCGGCGAGCACCTCTACAAAAATCCCAACTTCGACACCGGCGTCTTCGAACAACATCTAGGCGACGTACCCGTAGGTGGCTTCTTCTGCAACGGCGAGATAGGGCCGGTGGGTGGCACAACCTTCCTACATGGCTACACCTCCTCCTTCGGCCTCTTTCGCCCCCGAGAGCCCCGCCTACCAGACGACCCCCGTACCGTGCAAAAAAACGAGGTGCGAGACACCGAGTCACACCACCCCGCGCCGCAGGACATCACGCCGCGGGAGCCCGATTTCTTATCTTAGTTTAGGCAAGCCCGTACCACGGAGGTACGCGGATTAGTGATAGCTTCGTCAAGGCGCTTGAGGTTAGAGGCAAACCTCTCTTCATATAGCGGACTAACTCGCTCCCGTCGAGGCCCTACTCGTCGTTAAAGCACGACCCTTCCCCTCGTCGAGGCCGCGCTTTAACCCCCGTAGTCCATTGGAGTGTCGAGGTCGGTGAGGATGTCGGCGGGGCGTCTCAGGCTTGCAGCGACGACCTCGCCGAGGTAGACGGTGTGATCCCCGGCCTCCATCGAGCCCACGACCCGGCACTCCAGGTGGGCGAAGGCCTCATCGAAGAGCGGCGCGCCGGTAATCCCGCCGGGGGTATAGGGAGAGCCGCCGATCGTGCCGTCCTCGTTCGCCAGGGCTTGGGTGAACTTGCGCGCGAGTCCTTCCTGGGAGGTGTCGAGGAAGTTCAGGGAGAAGACGCCGCCGCTCTCGATGAGGTCGTGGGTGTGCTGCTGCTTTCGGGCGGCCACTATCACCTGCTGCGGGTCGAACGAAACCTGAGAGACCCAGCAGGTCGTGAACCCATTGGCTTCGCCGCCCTCCCCGACCACCCCCGTGATGTAGAACCCGTAGGGGATGGTCTTCAAGACCTCGCTCCGTATCTGATCTTCCACGCAGATCCTCCTGACTCTCCCAATGCGACGAACCCGAGTTTAGCGGAAAAG
>JALZFK010000139.1 GCA_030861585.1 Actinomycetota bacterium
CTTCGCACCAGTGCTCTGACCTCGAAGCCAGCCTCAAGTAGTAACTCTACCGCCGCGCCACCTACCCTCCCCGTGGCTCCAACGACTAAGATCTTTCCGCTTCGCATATCTTTCGTGACCTCCTATATCGAACGCATGTTGCATCTGCTAGGAAAAGCGCGTGCTTCTTCACATAGAGAAGTGCCTCCGCGTTTGGCTTCTGCGTGAACTGGCCAGGCACCAAAGGCGATCAAGCGGGTGAAGAGGTTGCGCAAGAAGGGTATGTGCAGCAGCAGCCGGAGTAAGACGGGCAGCCTGTACGTCTCGCTCGCGTTGAGCGCACCGGATACGACCCACCGTTGGACCAAGGCCTGCACCCCTTGTACGAGGCACGTCGGCCACTCCCGCCCACGCTGCACGGAGCGCAGATCCTGAGCCCGTAGCCGTCCCGTCTTGAGCGGTTCGGTTAACAAGTTTGCCGCCAAGACGGCGTCCTGGATGGCCAAGTTAATGCCGACCCCGCCGACCGGCGAGACTACATGGGCCGCATCACCAATGAGTAGTAAACCCGGGCGATACCAGCGGTGGAGGCGGTCCGCCTCTACCGACAATAAAGAGCCTTGCTTCCAGTCCTTGAGGTGCCCCACCCGACCAGCCAATTCCGGGGCCAGCTTGGCGACGGACCGGCGCAACGCGGGAAGACCTGCAGCTTGGAGTCGCTTGTAGCCACCCTTCGGGACGATGTAGCCGACCTGCCAGGACTCGAAGTGTTCCATCAGCACCAGGAGGCTGCCGGGTCCGAGGCGAAAGACGGCGCCAGCGTCCTTCGGGTCGCCGGGCTCGCGGGGCAGGTTGAACCAGAAAACGTCCATCAGTGCCAAATCTTTGACCGACTGGAGGCCGGCAAGGCGGCGCATTTGCGAGAAGCGACCGTCGGCCCCGATAGTGAGCCAGGCGTGCACCTCGCAAAGGCCTTCAGGCTCCCGGTAGCGGACGCCGCAGATCACCCCATCCTCCTCGATCAGCTCCTTTACCCGCCCGCCCATCACCAGGCGGAAGTTGGGATACTTTCGCGCCTCTGCAGCGATGAACTCGAGAAAGCGAGCTTGGGGAAGCATCAGCATGTACGGGTAACGAGTCCTCAGACGACGAAAGTCAGCGAAAACGACGGAACTGTCGGCGGCTTGTGCGGTGAACCGGGGCACTTCGGCGTGGCGAAGCCCGAGCAGACGCTCTGCCAAACCCAACTCCTCCATTACCTCCATGACCGAAGGGTTGATGGTGTTGCCCCTGAACTCGCGGTCGAAGTCGCGGTGCGCTTCCAGGAGGGTCACCCGCACCCCCCGACGCGCCAGCAAGAGCGCTAGCATGAGCCCCGCCGGTCCACCGCCGACGATGCAACAGTCGGTTTCCTGAGAAGACGTCGAGCACCCCATACCCTGCTTCAGGACAGTGGCGTGTCTCGCGGAAGTAGGAGTTTCCTCCAAAGGAGGAGCTTCTTCCAAAGGAGGATGTACCTTGCCATCTAGCACGGCCGATCCACCTCTCGAAGCGCCCTCGCTTCGGCCCGGATGCGGAGCAGCAGCACCCAAAGGTTTAGCAGAGTAAACGCGAGCGCCGTGAAAGAGGCACCGAAGATCAGGGGAGCGGAGAATATTTCGATGGCCACTGCCAGGTAATTGGGATGCTGAACATGCTTGTAAGGTCCCCTCTCGACGAGAGGGACTCCTGGCAGGATGACGACGCGCATTGTCCAGCGCTCGCCGAGGCTCAGGATGGCCCAGTAGCGCAGCGCCTGACTACCTACGAACAGGGCGAGCCAGAACGGCCACAGAATCGAAAGCTCCGCGTTACGCACCCAGCCCTCCAGGAGCATGGAGACCAACCAGCCGGCGTGCAGGCCGACGATTACCGGGTAATGGCCCGCCCCACGCTCGTAGGCCTCCTTTGTCGTCAGGGCACGCTCATGACGGCGCGAGAGGAGCAGCTCCAAAACCCGCTGGAGGGCGATAAGAGCGACAAAGGTAATCAACAGCGCTAGCATCGGAACAAGACGTGCTCGGCGGAGAAGCCTGGCCCTAAGGCCGAGATGATCCCGTACTCCCCGCTTCCTGGTTGGTAATCTTCGAGGAACCGCTCCAGGACGAAGAGGACCGAGACGCTGGACATGTTCCCGTACTCTCGCAGGACCTCACGGGGAAGGTCCAGGCTGCCTGACTCCAGTCCGAGGGCCTCCTCGTAGGCTTCGATCACCTTCGCCCCGCCGGGGTGCACCACCAGGTGCCGGAGGTCCTCGGGGGCTAGGCCGTGGTTTTTGCAGGCCTCCTCCACCGTCGCCCGCGTTCGCGTCCGGACGATCTGCGGCACGCTCCTTGCAAAGCGGACCTTGAGGCCGGTCTCGACCAGGTCCCAACCCATTACGTCTTCGGTGTTCGGCCAGGTCGTGGCGTGGCTACCCAGGATCTGGGGCCCTTCCCCTGGGCCGAGCAAGACTGCTGCGGCCCCGTCAGCGAAGAGGCTCGACGCCACCAGATTGCTCTTGGAGGAGTCCCCGACCTGGAACGTGAGGCTGCAGAGCTCCACCGCGACGACGAGTACTAGTTCGTCCGGGTAGGCCCGGGCGTAGTCGGCCGCCCGCGCCAACCCGGCCGCGCCCCCCGCGCACCCCAATCCCCAAACCGGGGTACGCTTCAGGTTAGGGCTGAGCCCCAACCTGAAGAGCAGCTTCGCGTCCAGGCTCGGGGTTGAGATGCCCGTGGTGGAGACGAAAAAGAGCGTCCCCACCTCCTCAGGCTCCACCCCCGCCCGATTCAGACACCGACGAGCCGCCTTCTCCGAGAGCTCTAAGGCGTGTTCTACGTACAGGGCGTTCCGCTCGGGAAACGACCACTCCTGCCCGAACCACTCCAGCGGTTGGCAGAAGTAGCGGGTCTCTATAAGACCATTGTCGAAGATCGGAAGGAGCCGCTCCAGGTCCCAGAACTTCCCGGCGAAGAGCTCGCGGGCGAACTCCTTGATCTCCCGCTGCTCGATGCGGTGAGGCGGGG
>JALZFK010000124.1 GCA_030861585.1 Actinomycetota bacterium
GATCGCCGAGGCCGAGGGAATCGAGGCCGAGCCAGCGGCGCTAACCTTGATCTCACGCGAGGGCAGAGGCTCGTTCCGGGACGCCGAGGGTCTCCTAGATCAACTCGCCTCGTTTGCCGAGGGCCCCGTAACAGCAGCGAGGGTGCGGGAGTTTTTGGGCAGCGTCGGGTCGGAGGTGCTGCTGGAGACGACGGCCGCGTTGTACGAGCGACGGGCGGCGGACGCCCTGCGTATCGTGGATAGGCTCCAGAACGAGGGGAAGGACCTCTCGAGGTTCGTCAGCGAACTCGTCGCCCATCTCAGGCGTCTCATGCTCCTGCCGTACGCCCCGGAGGTCGCGCTCGCGGAGGTCGGAGCCGAGGAGCGGGGGGCGTTAGAGGAGCAGGCCGGGCGTATCGCCATCGCCGAGGTGGTGCGCATGATCGAAGTTTTAGGAGAGGCCCTCTCTCGCGCCAGGCGTGGCGACCCGAAACTGGAACTCGAACTAACCTTCCTCAAGCTCGCCCGCGACTACGAAGAGCCCCAGGTGGATGCCCTCCTCAGGCGCCTTGAGGTACTAGAGCAGGCCCTGACAAACGGAGCCATCTCGCCGCCGACTCCGCCGCTTGAGCAAGACGTAGGATCCGAGGTTGCGCAGCGGTCCATGCCTGCGGCGCCCGAAGTGGCGCAAGAGGGTGAGGAGCCGGTCGAGGAGGGTGGTGAGAGCGACAGAGCCTCGGAGGAGCTCACTCTTGACTGGGGCTCGGTTATGCAGGAGTTGAAAACGCGCAAGCAGGCCTCGACAGAGGCGGTATTTCGTGCGGCTCGGCCTGTGAGCTTCCAGGACAACGTTTTGGAACTCGAATTTCCGGTGGAGCAGGAGTATTGCCTGGATCTTGCAAGGTATCCCAAGCACCTGGAAGAGTTGCAAAAGGTGCTCGAAGAACGCCTCGATGCCCGGCCACGCTTGGAGTTCCGGGTAGACGATGCAGACGGCCGAGGCAGGGGCTATAGCGGAGGTGCGAACGCCTCGACCGCTCGCGTGGGGCAGGGAGCGGAGGCCCGCGATATCTCCGGACCAGGGACCGAGCCGGTGGAGAGAGGTTCCCGAACGGCCGCCGGGGTTGAGCCGCCCCACCATGCTGCGAACAACGAGAAGGCCGCGAAGAGGAGCGATGCGAGCACCAAGTCGGCACCCGACGACGCGTCGGAGAAAGAGAGTCCCGACGATAAGATCCAGAGCCCGCAAGAAGTGTTCACGATGGCGCGGGAATGGTTCTCTCTCGGAGAGAACCTCTCCAGCGGGAGGCAAAACGGAGGCGACTAAAGGCTCATAAGTAGGCGCGGGAACATCAAGACGTTCCTACGCTAACGCGAGCCACACAGGGCTCGGTTTGAGGCGCTCGTAAAAGGCGGCGAGGCAACAAGTGGTTATGCAGCTATCAAGGTCGTGACACGGATTTGCCCGATCTATTCCGCAACGCTTGCGCCCTCTTTAGTTTCGGCTTCGCGTTACGATAACTCAGGTACCGCTCAACAAGACGTGGGGTTAGCCCAAAGTATGGAATCCACTGCCGTAGATCAAGCGCGGAGTCTTTCAGTCCGGCGGGAGGACCATGACCCGCACGAGGTGTTCTAGCGCTGTTTCCGGATCGTCAGCGAGGCCTGTATGCACGGGGGAGGGCTGTACTACCGTGCTGCGGGGCGCTACTAACCACCCGAAGCGCTCACCCGGTTCCAGGAGGCCTATGGAGCCTGCTCCTTGACCGCCGGCGCACACCGTGCGGACGGCTTCCAGGTGGGCTAGCACCGCCTCGGAGTCCAGCTTCGGGTCGAGCGCGCGCAAGCGCTCTGAGTCCAGGTGCACATAGGCATCGAGGAAACGCAGCGCGGGGCAGTAGAGCACCACGCCGGCGTTAACGAACTCCCCGCGCTCTGGACGCGGCACAACCCGTAGCAGGGCATACTCAAAAGGTTCTGGCATGGGCCTCCTCCAACGCCACTACCCAATCCCTCGGCTCTTCGAGGCGTGCCAAGAAATGCCCGACGTAGGCGGAGCGCACCGCCTCGGCGTCCTCGAAACCGGGCTCATCGTTGAGCCACTCGTCGGGCACGAGCCCCACCACCCCACGCACCGTCTCTGGCGTAAGCATGGCAGCTAGGGCCGCATCTGCCTTCGAGAGAGAGGCCGCGAAGGGGAGTAGCACGTGCTGGCGGGCCATGGCGTAGGGTTTGTGGGTAGCCCTCTCCCAGTCCGACCGGCCGTGGTGAAAGTACAAGGATGCCCCGTGGTCGATGAGCCACAGCCTTTCGTGCCACACCAGCATATTAGGATTGCGTACGGAGCGGTCCACGTTGTCCACTAGCGCGTCGAACCACAGGATGCGGGAGGCCAGAGCGGGCTCAAGCGGGTCGACGAGCGGGTCGAAGCCCAAGGCACCCGGGAGGTAGTCGAGCCCGAGGTTTAGTCCCGCGCTCCAACGGATCAGGTCCTGTATCTCCGGGTCGGGCTCCAGGCGCGCGAGTTCGGGATCCAGCCGTACCAGGACGATCTCCGGTACGGCCAACCCTATAGCGCGGG
>JALZFK010000227.1 GCA_030861585.1 Actinomycetota bacterium
GCCGAGATGGCCGATTTGGAGGAGTTCCGGGTGGTAGCGCAGTACCTAGAGGATATGGGATGGATAGCGGAGGGCGACGCCGACTACGGCGTCTTTGTGCTCACTGTTGAGGGCATCGAGGAGGCGACGGACTAGTTTCCCGGAAACTAGGTTTCCTAGAGTAAGGGCTTCCCCTTAGTACGGCGGGGAGAAGCCGCGGCCCTTCCTCGCCGCTGTTTCGTCTAAACTTCTCTTGGGAGAGGGTGCGGTCCTTGGGCGGGTAAACTCATCTGTGCTGGGGTTGGATGTCGCGAGGGCAGCGGTTGTGCGCTACTAAACGTACGTATAGACTGCCGAGTACTAGCTGATCTGTCTACCCCTAAGTTGGCCGCGTTTCTGGAGGCTCCGGAAAATGATACGAACGTACGCGAAGATAGTAGGGATTCTGCTCTTCTTCGTCGGCCTGGTAGGGTTCGCAAACCTCATAAAGACGGTCTTGCCTACGGACCTCTTCCATATGGCCGTGGGTATCCTCTTCACTTACCTCGGCTTCTTACAGCGGGATGTGGAGGTCGTCCGTAAGGTGGTCGGGGGGATGGGAGTGCTGCTACTGGTGGTTAAGGGAGCCGTTATCCTGACCCCCTTGCTATGGGGTGGGGCTCCTTTACACGGACCCATCGAGATAACTTGCCTGGTGGTGGGGCTCCTCAGCGTCTTGGCCGCGAGGTACTCGCGAGACGGCGCGCCGCCGAGGCAGGGGATCAAGTAAGCCCTTTACCGGGGCGAGGAGGCAGCTCCCATACCGCGAAAGCACGCCTGTGCTCGCTTCGAGCTCACCGGCCCGAGGTGCTTACAACTCCGCGAACTTATAGCCGAAACCGCGTACGGTCTGGATATAGCGAGGGTTCTTGGGGTCGGGCTCTACCTTCTTGCGGAGGTGCTGGACGTGCACGTCGGCGGCCCGGGCATCACCGAAGAACTCCCCGCCCCAAAGGTGGCGCATGATCTGCTCGCGGCTGTAGACCCGCCCCGGGTGGGCGGACAAGAATGTTAACACCTCGAACTCCTTGGCCGTAAGGGTGACGGGTGCGCCGTTGGCTGTGACTTGCCGTCTGAGCAGGTCCAGCTCCAGACCCGGGAAGACCACCTTCTGCTGCTGGGGGGCGCCGGACCGTGAGTTAATCTGTTGCCGACGGAGGTGCGCGCGAACCCGGCTGACCAGCTGCCTGGGGCTGAAGGGCTTGGTGACGTAGTCGTCAGCCCCCACTTCCAGGCCTACCACGATACTCGTCTCGTCGCTCCGGGCGGTGAGCATCACGATGGGCACTTCCTTATGAGCCGTGGTGCCCGCCCGGATCTCGCGGCAGAGCGTGATCCCGTCCATCCCCGGCAGCATGACGTCCAGTATCATCAGATCGAACGGGGCGGCCGATCGCAGCAACTCGAGAGCCTCCGCGCCGTTTTCTAAAGCCTCCGTCTCCATCCCCTCGCGGGACAAGGTGCGCTCTATAACGGAGCGCGTGGCGGGGTCGTCCTCCACTATCAGTATCTTAGGCATCTGTTTCGGCCTCCGGTAGTTCGATCTCGACGGTCGTACCGACCCCTTCCTGGGAGTCGATGGAGATCTCGCCACCCATTCTTTCGACGAGATCCTTGCAGATGGGCAGCCCGAGTCCGAACCCCCCTGAGCTCTCCTTCCCCTGATAGAAAAGATCGAAGACGTAAGGCAGCTCCTCCTCGCTTATCCCTGCCCCTTCATCCTCGACCGCAACGGCGGCGTCGCTCACGCGTAGCCGGATGCGCCTTCCCCAGCCGGAGTTCTTTATAGCGTTGCTGAGGACGACCAAAAGGGCCTGCTCAAGCCACTCGGCGTCGGCCCGGACATGCGTTCCTTGGCCCTCGACGCAGAGCTTAAGCCCCGCGCTCTCTACGAGCGGTTCCACGCGCTCGGCCGCCTTGCGCGCTGCCGTATCAAGGCATAGCACCTCCAGGTTGGGCTCCCGCAGGTCCCAGCCAGTCCGGGCCATTTGCAGGAGGGTCTCCGAGAGCTGTTGCATGCGGCAGGCCTCGGAGTGGATGTGGTTGAGGAACCGCCTTCGCAACTCGGGCTCCTCGTCGTCTCCCGTCAGGAGCAGTTCCGATGCCCCGATGATGGCGCCGATGGGGGTCTTCAGCTCGTGGGCGGCGTTGGCCAAAAAACGCTGTTGGTTCGCCTCGAGGCGCAGCCCCTCGGAGAGGTCCTGCATGACCACGAGAACCCCGCCCTTGTGATCGTCGAACCTGGGCAAATGCTCCAACGTGAGCTGCAGGTACGTTTTCTCGCCGCTCACCCTGGCTTCCACGCGCTTCTGCTTCCTAAAACAGTAAACCACCGCCTCCGGTAGGCTAAATTCGCTCCAGGGATCTGGCAGCTCTTCTGGCAGCTCTTTACGGCTTATGCTCAGC